>DCTP01000060.1:2257-2417 GCA_002329625.1 Leptolinea sp. UBA1437 | reverse complement strand
TATCAACAAAAATGCGGTTTTTGAAAAAAAAGTCTTGACAAATCGTTTTTACGCCTTATATTTGCGTGTTCAAAACTTTATTATTAACCAAAACCCAAAGAAAAATGAACAAAGCAGAATTAATTGACGCAATTGCAGCTGCAAGCAAAATGACCAAAGC
>DCTP01000060.1:0-2249 GCA_002329625.1 Leptolinea sp. UBA1437 | reverse complement strand
TTCATTCTCAGTTGCCAAAAGAAGCGCTCGTGAAGGCGTTAACCCACGCACTGGAAAGAAAATCAAAATCGCTGCCAAGAAAGTCGTTAAATTCAAAGCAGGTGCAGCTTTAGCTACCAGCGTTAAGTAATTAGTTCGCTAATTCGAAGAAAAGGCCGTTCCTCAAGGATCGGTCTTTTTTTTATTCGCGATATGCAAAACAATCTGATGCAACCTGACCACATGGTCGGATTGACCAGGAAAAATTCATCATATAAGCTAAAAACGCGATTAAAGGATATGGAAAAAGNNGATAAATTACTTTACGATTTTTTCTATTCAAGGCAAGACATCAAAAACAACAAGAATCAATTCAAGAAAAAAACTCCATATAACCATCTTCAAATCAGAGAGTTTTAAAATCCGTCATTAAAGAGAATAATATTAACATCCGCACTGAATGCGCGTTTCAAGCAACCATCGAATAAAAAATATATCGATTGAATATGGATTTCTCTATAAGATAAACAGAGCAACATTATGCGATATATTAAAAACATAGAGATATCTGATAGAGGTAATAAAGACATATGCAGTTTTATACATTTGTGATTTCATCACATTTCTCAAACATTTAACATTGGCTAATTGAATAATAGTGCTATATTTGCATTGTTAATCATTTAAAACCCAATTAAAATGAACAAAGCAGAATTAGTTGATGCTATTGCAGCAGAAGCAAAATTAACGAAAGTTGATTCAAAGAAAGCCATCGAAGCTTTTATAAAAGTTGTCAAGGGCTCTCTGAAAAAGAAAAACAACGTTGTACTCGTTGGTTTCGGAACATTCAAAGTGAAGAAAATGGCTGCCCGCAACGGTAAAAACCCGCGCACCGGCAAAACCATCAAAATCGCTGCAAAAAATGTTGTACGCTTCAAAGCCGGTACAGAACTGGCCAAAAAAGTAAAATAATTTACGCAAAGCATCAGAGAAAGGTCGTCTGCAACACAGGCGGCCTTTTTTGTATTTTTGCGCATGCGTAATCAACGACTTCTGCTACTTTCAATCATCATCAGCAGCGTGCTGAGTCCTTTTCTTTCGGCAGCCATGAATGTGGCGCTGCCTCAATTAAGCCGCGATCTGGGAATGAATGCTGCCGAACTCAGCTGGGTCAATATGTCATTCCTTCTTGCATCTGCAGCATTCTGCATCCCGCTGGGAAAAATGGCTGACCGCATCGGGCGACGAAAAATGTTTATTGCAGGAAATTATCTGGTCATGTTGACTTCTGTAGCATGTATTTTTGCACAGGAAACTTTTTTCTTTCTGGCTCTCAGATTCATTCAGGGAATTGGTTCATCTATGCTTTTTGTAACCGGTACCGCCATTATTACTTCTGCTTTTCCAAAAGAAAAACGTGGAAAATTTCTTGGTTATAATGTAACCGCTGTCTATATCGGATTATCTGCAGCCCCCGTTCTGGGCGGATTTCTGATTGAATTTATCAACTGGCAATCACTGTTTTATGTCAGCATTGTCAANNATTGGATTGCTGATGTTTTATTCAGGCGAAGACTGGAAAACGGGTCGCAATACACCCTTCGATTGGATCGGATCAATCATTTATGTTGTTTTCATGAGCATGTTAATGTATGGTTTTGCCAACATCATACAACCAGAAGCACAACTTTTAACTGCTGTTGGGGCTGCCGGCATTATTGCATTTATCATTTATGAATATCGCATACTTCATCCGGTTTTCGATGTGAAATTTTTCGTATCAAGCAGACGCTATGCATTCAGCAACATGGCTGCACTTATCAATTATGCAGCTACTTTTGCCGTTGGTTTTCTGCTGAGTCTATATTTTCAGTACACGCGCGGCCTCAGTCCTGCCGCAACCGGAGCCATTCTTATGATTCAACCGGTTGTGATGGCCATTTCCGCAACCATCAGCGGGCGCATGAGCGACAAGTACGATTCGCGTATTCTTGCATCATTGGGCATGTTACTGTCAGCCATCGGCGTTGGAATGCTTGTGTTTGCAACTGCTGAAACTCCGCATGAATTCTTCTATGCAGCGCTTGCCATTCTTGGGCTTGGCTTTGGTTTTTTCTCAACACCCAATACACATTCCGTCATGAATTCAGTTGAACCGCCGCAATTCGGAACAGCATCGGCAACACTAAGCACCATGCGCATTTCGGGACAAATGATCAGTATGGGAATGGCTGCACTTTTCATCAGCTGGCTCATCGGTGCTCACAGAG
>DCTP01000119.1 GCA_002329625.1 Leptolinea sp. UBA1437 | reverse complement strand
TAATAATTGATTATAAAATATAAGAAATATTTTCTTATTTGACATATGAAAAAATCTCTTTTAAAAACTTCTGCCTTTCATCAGCCTTCATCGGAACAGGTTGTGCATAATCTTCCAGCAATGCGGTGATTAATTCGACTTGGATCAATTTTCCGTCATAGAAAACATATCGATCTAAAAATTCCTCTCTGGTTCCAACTACCGGCCGATCCATTTGATCAAAAAACAAATTTCCCAGACCGTAGTGTATAAACCGATCTTCAAACGGTTTCATAGTCTGTGAAAAGTGTGCCTGAGATCCGGAGACAACGACGGCACCCGCATCGGAAATGCGTTGAAAATCTTTCTCTTGTTGTTCGGTAGGAGTCCGGGAGTAGGCTTCGTAATATTGAAGTGTTACTATGACCAAATATCCCGCTGCATGCAATTCGCTAACTTGCTTTTCCAATTCGTCCATATTGCAGCGATTCACACCAGGTAAATTTTCATCCGCAAAGACATGCTCCGGTCCGGCAATATTACAACCGAGAAAAGCGAATTTATTCCCACTTTCTTCGATGAAAAGAGCCTCAGCTGCATCTTCCTTATTTTTGCCGGCGCCGTAATATCGAATATGATGATCGTTTAAAATCTGAAAGGTTTCTGAAAGTGGCGGCCAATCATAATCCCGCAGATGATTGCCTGTCAACTCTACAACATTAATTCCTAAATAATCAAAAAGATCTATGAATGATGCTGGTGTACAGAATTGCATTTTCCCGTTTGATGCCAAAATCGGTGTCGGACAAACAGACCAAAAAGAAGATTCATTCGAAATATGTCGAATTTCGGAATTTTCAAAAATATCTCGGATTTTTTCACCGGGGTAGGTAATTCCTTTTTCAATCATTTTATATGCCGTAGTTCGTGCTAAAGCGGTTGTCCCGGTCAACAGAACGGTCGTTATTTTTTCCGGATCAAAATCCGATTCAGAGTATTCACCGGAAACGGCAAGCAAATCTCGATGGACATCATAATCTCGATCCCATGGGGCTGATGCTTGTTCCCCGATTGAAATTCGTTTCCAATTGGGCTGAAGATCATTTGTCGGGACGATGGCACATTCGGTGCTTTTTATTCGTTCTAATCTATCAGCGATTTCTTTTTGAGACCGAATTTTAATTAGTGCACTGTGTACGTTGCCGAATTTTATCGACAATCTGCCAAATGTCTCCTTAGTCATCGCAATCGAGGATACTTGTCCAGCGATCGGTACTCCGTTAGTCCAAATGTCGATAAATTCCTTTTCGGATATGGAATCAAAGTCTGTAAAAAAGGGGCATACAAATGAATAAATCATCTTATTTTCGGCATCGACAGATATCGAAGGGATTAAATAAATCAAAATTAAAATGATTAATCCGAGAACTTTCCTGTTTATTATTTCTTTTCCCGAAAAATTAATTGTTTTTCTTGATTTGGATTTCATCAAGTGGTTTTTTCGCAATAAAACACCTCTCTATTCCGATGAATTATATTTTTTGACAACAGAAAAATCATTGAATTGGTTATTTCAATGATTTTTCTGTTTAATGCTGTATGAGTCTGCTTCGATCGATTACAAAACACCGACCACCTTTGCTCCTGCAGTAAATGCCTTTACAAAATCGATAATGTCCTGTTCGGTATGAGATGCACTAAGTTGTACGCGAATTTCATCGCGACCCTTCGGTACGACCGGATAGTTAATACTGGAGAGGAGATATCCTCGGCTATACATTTCGTCAATTATTTTTTTGGTCGTTCCAGGGTCACCGATTAAAACAGGTTGAATCGGATGAGACGAATCGGCGGCAAGGGTAAATCCGTTTTTCTTTAATTCGGCTTTCAACAATGAAATATTTCGTTCCAGATTAGCGAGCATTTTCCGTCCCTCATCCGAATCCAAAATTTCCACCGCCTTCAGAGCCGCTGCGGCACATCCGGGAGTTATCGAGTTGGAATAAATATAAGTAGCCGCTGATTCACGTAAATAATCGATGACAACCTGATCCGAAACGACATAGCCGCCGTCAACCCCGAATCCTTTCCCCAAAGTTCCCACCAAAGCATCGGCTTTTGCGCCGCTGACTTCCTCACATCCTCTGCCTGTTTTTCCGAAAGCGGCTATGCCATGGCAGTCATCCACAATCAGAAAAATTCCTTCGGGATATTTTGAATCATATCGGTCCATAACTTCACGGACTTTTTTCAGATCCTGATATGCACCCAACATGCTGAAAACTCCATCGGAAATCACAACGACGCGATCAAACTTTCCGATATTTGCTTCAAGTTGCTGTGACAAAGAATCGGTATCGCGATGTTTAAAAATAAGTTTTTCATCTTTTCCTAAATTCGCAAGCCGAACACCGTCGATAATACTGCGGTGATTTAATTCATCCGAAATAACAAGCGTGTTGCTATTAATCAGAGAATCTTTGCTTTGTCCTCTTACAAGGCTGAAGATAACTGCAAGGTTCGTCGCGAAAGCGGAAGAGAACACAATCGCATCATCTCTCCCGTGAAATTCGGCTAATTTCTTTTCAAGTTGACGATGAATTTTAAAAGAACCGGAAATAAATCGTACTGCACCGGGGCCGGTACCCAACCTCTCGGTTGTGTCATGTTCCGCTTTCTTCAACGCCGGATGATGGCGAAACCCCAAATAGTCATTAGAATTAAATATGGCATACTTTTTTCCATTAATAATCGCTCGCGGAGACGGATCACCGGTAAAATCTTCAATCAAATTTTCAAATCGTTTGGAAGTCTTGGATTCATCTATTCGTTTCACTTCATTTTTTAAAGATTCATAAAATTTTTCTTTACTCATTTGATATCCTTTCTTTAATTCCTTCATATAATGCGATGGTCATTTTCGGCAGATCATACTCTTCCTTCCAACCCCAATCTTTTCGGGCTTGAGAATCATCGATCGATTGAGACCAGCTGTCCGCTATCTTCTGCCGATAATCCGGCTTGTAAATAATTTCAAAATCCGGTGAGATTTTTCGGATTTCAGCTACCAATTCGGCAGGTGTAAAGCTGATCGCCGTGAAATTGTAACTGGTACGAATCGTAATCGCGTCCGAGGGAGCATCCATCAACATTAAAGTACCCCGAATCGCATCATCCATATACATCATCGGTAAACGAGTATCGGCAGATAAAAAGCATTCATATCGATTTTCTCGAATCAATCCATAAAAGATATGGATTGCATATTCGGTAGTCCCGTCCCCTGGCATAGCCTTATATCCGTTCAAACCCGGATAACGAAGGCTACGTACATCAACTCCATAGCGATGATGATAATATTGACATAGTAATTCTCCGGAAACCTTAGTGACACCGTACATGGTATTCGGTTCGAAACTGGTATGCTGCGGCGTCAGAATTTTCGGCGTCGTCTCGCCGTATACACCGATAGAACTCGGCCAAAAAACTCTGATATTATGATCCTTTGCAATATCCAAGACATTTTTTAATCCGCTCAGATTAACGTCCCAAGCCATATCCGGATTTTTTTCACTTCCGGCGGAAAGTAATCCCGCTAAATGAAATATTTGCCCAATATCGTATTGATGGATCAGAGATTTCAACTTTTCGAAATCTCGTACATCCATTTTCTCGAATCGCCCTTGAAATTCTTTGGGGGGATCATGTAAATCCAAAGCAATAATATTTTCAGAACCAAATTTTGATTGTAGCGCCAGAACCAGATCACTGCCAACTAACCCACACGCACCCGTAACGAGTATCCGTTTCATGTTGATCCTTTGTGAAAGAGAGTGGCCTTCTATCGAAGGTTTTTAAAACTAAACCTGTATTCATGAACATTAAGATTCTACCTGTTTTATCCGATTTTCAACAGATTTGTTCATCATGTTTTTTATGTTATTTCCGGTTGTACTGCAGCTATCCGGTATTTTCACCGATTCATACTCAGAAAAAATTTGGTTTCGATCGTTTTTTCGAAGAAAAAGAATAGAATATATTTCAGTTGTTACCATGTAAATAAAAAAGGAATATGGACAGTATGATTCGATTTAATAGTGATTACACCGAAGGCGCTCATCCCGCTATCCTCGAGCGACTTGCCGAGACAAATTTCGTTCAGACAAATGGTTATGGCGAAGATGAATATTGTTTTCAAGCGAAACAGACAATTAAAAAAGTCTGTAATAAGGAAAATGCTGATGTTCATTTTTTGGTCGGAGGATCCCAAACAAATTTAACAGTTATTTCTTCTGCATTACGCCCGTATCAAAGTGTATTATCTCCTGTTTCCGGACATATTTTCGTTCATGAAACAGGAGCCATTGAAGCCACCGGACATAAAGTGGAAGCGCTTCCCTCAACCGACGGAAAAATTACGGCTTCGCAAATCGAAGAAAAATATTTAAGCCATATTCATGATGAATCTTTTGAACATATGACTCAGCCGAAAATGGTCTATATCTCGAACTCCACCGAATTGGGAACCATTTACACCCGCGCCGAATTAAAAGAAATTAGTGATGTCTGCCGGCAATATGATCTGTATCTCTATATGGACGGAGCCAGGTTAGGTTATGCCTTGACATGCGATGAAAACGATCTTGATCTTCCGTTTATCGCCGATTGTTGTGATGTTTTTTATATCGGCGGGACCAAACAAGGCGCTCTGTTTGGTGAGGCGGTGGTAATTACCCGTGACGAATTAAAAAAAGACTTCCGATATATGATCAAGCAAAAAGGCGGCATGCTGGCTAAAGGACGTTTACTCGGATTACAGTTTCAGGTATTGTTTGAAGACAATCTTTATTTTCAATTAGCCCGTCATGCAAATGAAACAGCTGCTTTCTTACGAAAAGCCATCTCTGATGCCGGATATTCTTTTTTAATTCCTTCTCCGACAAATCAACAATTCCCGATTTTCCCGAATGATCTTCTAACTAAATTACAGGAAAAATATGCTTATTCCAATTCACAACAAATAGATAAAAATCATCGTGCCATTCGTCTTTGCACCAGTTGGGCGACAAAATGGGAAGATGTGAAACAACTCGCTCGGGATATAGAAGGTTATAATGAGTGAGAAATAATTGTTATTTTAAAACTTCACAATCGTTTTTTCGGAGGAGAGCAAAATGAAACAGAAAATCAAAGCGATTTCGTTATTCATTATTTTCATCTTATTCTTTTCTTCCTTCACCGCTTTCGCACAAGATATAGAATCGGCCACAGCAGATATCGTTTTTACACATGATATGCATTCCTATATCGATCCTGTGCAAGTGAATGAGAACGGAGTACTCGTTGAAAAGGGTGGTTTTGCTCGCATAAAAACAATTATTGATTCAGCTAAAAAGCAAAATGAAAATACCTTCGTCTTGGATGGCGGNNTTCGTTTTGGATGGCGGCGATTTTTCGATGGGCACCCTTTACCAATCTGTTTTTTCCGAGAAAGCGTTGGAATTACGATTATTGGGGCTGATGGGGTATCAAGCGACTACCATCGGAAATCATGAATTTGATTATCGCAGTGACGGGCTGGCAAAAATGCTGGATGCTGCCAAAGCCAGTAATGATCCTTTGCCGATGATTGTTCAATCCAATATCAATTGGGGAGCTTCTCAGGGTGAATATACCGAAATGCTGCATAAATCAATGGAGAATTACGGTGTTAAAAAATACGCGATCATTCAAGCCGGTGATTTGAAAGCCGCAGTGTTTGGTTTGATGGGTAAAGAAGCCGCCAGTTACGCACCGACCAGCGGCTTAATTTTCGATGATATTGTCGAAAGTTCCAAGGAAATTGTCAATGAAATTAAGAAAAATGAAAATGTGGATTTGATTATTGCCTTGTCCCACTCCGGAACGAATTCCGATCCCAAGAGTTCGGAAGATGAAATTCTTGCCAAAGAAGTTCCTGAAATTGATGTAATCATCAGCGGACATTCACATACCTATATGGACAATCCGATTCTCATCGGGGACACCGCTGTTGTTTCAGCTGGTGAATNNTGAATACGGTCGATTTGTCGGAAATCTAAAACTCTCCAAAAAGGAAAATAATCGCTGGAAAGTTGATCAATTTACTCCTATTCCGGTTGATGAAAGTATTGAACCCGATCCTGATCTGCAAAAAACAATCGATCGTTACCGGGAGTCATTGAATTCATATATCCAACTTTTTGGATTTGACAGTTATAACCAAATAATCGCCAGAAATCCTTACCCGTTTGATTCGGTGCAAGCGTTATACAAAGATCCCATTGATAACCCTCTCGGAAATTTGATTTCCGATTCCTATGTTTATGAAATAAAGAAAGTTGAAGGAGAAAATTATATCCCGGTTGATGTTGCGATCGTTCCGGTCGGAATTATTCGTTCGACATTAAATCAAGGAGATATCCACGTTCGAGACGCTTATGAGATATTATCACTGGGAATAGGGGAAGACGGTATTTCCGGATACCCGCTGATCAGCGTTTACCTGACCGGCGCAGAGCTTCGAATGGTAGCGGAAATCGATGCATCGCTCTCTGATCTAATGAGTGGTACTAAACTTTATTGGAGCGGCCTTTACAGCGAATTCAATCCCCACCGGATGATATTGAATCGAGTAGTGGATGTTAAATTAATCGGAGAAGACGGTTCACTGAAAGATTTGGATGATAAGAAACTTTATCGTGTGGTCGCCGGATTGTATTCCGGTCAAATGCTGGGAGCCGTCGAATCCATGTCAAAAGGTTTACTGCAATTAAAACCGAAAGATAAATACGGTAACCCTTTGGAAGGTTTCAGTTCCGTAATCATCAAAAATCAATCTGGAATGGAAGTAAAGGAATGGTATGCTTTTGCCGATTATTTGAGTTCCTTTGAAAAAACAGATGGGATTTCGACAATTCCCGCCAAATATGCCAAGAGCGAAGGTCGAAAAGTTATCAATGACAGTACCGATCTTAAGGATATTTTACGAAATCCGAGTGCTCCATTCTTGAAAGTCGCAGGGATTTTGCTGCTCGTCATTCTCATCATTGTTTTAGTCATCATTCTCTTAGTAAGACTGATTCGAAGAATAACCCGCAAACAGTCAAATAAAATCGCAGAAAAATAAGATTGGAAATTTTTGATATACTTAATATCGGTTAAATTTTATATACCAAATCATTTCGTTTGAGGAGGGAAATATGGAACAAAAATTCTTATATTGTAAACATTGTGGAAAAGTTCTTATCCCGGGAGTTGACCGAGATACTCCGACAATATGCTGCGGGGAAGAAATGGTGATTCTGAAAGCGAACAGTACCGATGCCGCTCAAGAAAAACATGTCCCCGTTATCAAGTTCACAGAGAATAAAATCGAAGTCGCCGTCGGAAGTGTTTTACATCCGATGACTCCCGAACATTTTATCCAATTTATCTATTTGCAGACTGAGAAAGGCGGCCAACTGAAGAAATTAAATCCCGGCGATGAGCCGAAAGCGGTTTTCCTCATCGGTGAAGATAAGCCGTTGGTTGTTTATGAATTCTGCAACCTTCATGGTCTATGGAAAGCTGACGTCAAATAATTCTTTTCATATTGAATCATCCTTAGAAAAACACCGCTTCCTTTTGAAGCGGTGTTTTTTTAATAACAGAAGTCTTTTCCATTGAAAAGAAAAAATCTATCTGTTTATTTTGTTCATAATATAAAGCAATATACAAGATCCCAAAATCGCTACCAAAACACTTCTCAGATTAATGCCCGTTACACCGCCGATTCCAAAAATTTGCAGAACAAATCCACCGACTAATGCGCCGATAATTCCTACTGCAATATTAGCCATCAATCCCATTTTGGCATCTTTCCCCATAATCTTACTGGCGATCCAACCGGCTAAGCCTCCGACAACCAACCATGAAACAAGTCCCATAGTTCCTCCTCTTTCGTTGAATTAAATATACTCGGCACGATTCCGTATTATTTGTAATTTATCGTAACACAATTTATTCGATCAAATGATTATTTTTTTATATGATATTTCGAAAAGCATCAGTCAATCGTCCTTTGATCATTCTTCTCTATTCCGACCATATCGAGAAACATCTGCTCGGTATAAAGCGGTATCCCCAATTCAATTGCTTTATCCCGTTTCGATCCGGGATTTTCGCCGACAATCACGAAAGAAGTTTTATTGCTGACGCTTTCAGTCGGTTTTCCTCCATGTTTCAAAATAAAATCTTTTATCTCATCGCGGGTAAAATGAGATAAAGTTCCTGTTACGACAATTGTTTTTCCCGCTAAAACTTGTGGAGCCTTATCGGATTCAGCGGCTTCCATATTGACAGGCCATACACCTGCGTTCTGTAATTTTTTTAAAACCATCTGATTTGTATCACGCGAAAACCAATCCAAGATGGCTTGAGCGACATTCGGACCGATCCCTTCGATTTGCATCAGATCATCGGCTGTGGCATTTTTTAATTGATCTAATGAGGGAAAATGTTCAGCCAATGTAATTGCCATCACTTCTCCGACTCCTCGAATTCCCAACGCATTGATTAATCGTGACAAAGGTTGTTTTTTTGAATTTTCAATCGCCGTGATTAGATTTTCCGCTTTCTTATCTCCGAATCCTTCGAGGGAAAGCAAATCTTCTTTTTTCAGGCTATAGAGATCGCCCACATCTTTTATTAAGCCGTTTTGCACAATCTGTTCGACAATCTTTATGCCCAATCCGTTGATGTCCATTGCTTCGCGTGATGCAAAATGCTCTACATTTCGCACCAATTGAGCCGGGCAGGCATTATTGACACAATAAACGGCAACTTCATTTTCAAGATGTTCCAAAGGTTGTCCGCAGGAAGGACATCGATCAGGCATGACATAAGGAACCTGAGTCCCGTCCCTTTTTTCCGTCAGAGGTCCGATCACATAGGGGATCACATCGCCCGCTCGCTTTATCATCACTATATCTCCGATTCGGATATCTCGATCTCGAATAAAATCAAAATTATGCAGTGTCGCTTGCTTTACAACAACACCACCTATCTCTACCGGAGATAAAATCGCATAGGGAGTGATCACTCCGGTCCGTCCAACATTTACACCGATATCCAACAATTTAGTCGTCGCTTCCCGTGCCGGAAATTTCAATGCGATGGCACCCCGTGGATCTTTTCCCACAAAGCCCAAACTGCCGGCTATGCGCAAATCATTGATTTTTATAACGACACCGTCAATTTCATAATCGAGTCGATTTCGAATCTCTTGCCATTCATCCAAGTGATTCAACATTTGTTCCCGATTCTCACAATACCTTGAATCGGGGCTGACGGGAAATCCCAATTGTTGTAAATATTCGAGTGTTCCCCATTGTGTGTCGGGAATCGGTTGATCGGAAGAGGAAAAAAGAATTTGATAGGTAAAAATTCGTAAAGGTCGTTGAGCGGTAATTTCAGGGTTCAGCTGGCGTAGCGATCCGGCGGCCGTGTTTCTTGGATTCACCCAGGTCTTTTCGCCTCTTTTAGCCAATTCGGCATTAATTTTTTCGAAATCAGATTCCAGAATAAAGACTTCTCCGCGTACCACGATGGTCTCGGGAACTTTTATACTTTTTTCGGAAACCGGAATAGCTAAGGGGACGCTTTTTATCGTTCGAATATTGGGAGTGACATCCTCACCGATAATGCCGTCCCCGCGGGTAGCTCCCCTTATTAAAAGTCCGTTTTGATATGTCAAAACAACTGTCAAACCGTCAATTTTCGGTTCCAAGACAAAATCGGCATATTTTATTCTCGGATCCATCTTTTCTGTTCGATCCAGCCAATTGATAACATCTTGCTTATTAAACGCATTTGCCAGACTCAGCACTTGAACAGGATGGGTCACTTTTTCAAATTTCTCGGAAACAGTACTTCCGGCACGCTGCGTAGGGGAATCCGGAGTTATCCATTCGGGATGCATCTCCTCTATTTTCCTTAATTCGATCAACAGCTTATCGAAGGCTTCATCGGAAATTTCAGGATCATCCAAAACATGATAACGATAGTTGTGATAATTAATTTCTTGTTTCAACTGAAGATATTTTTTCCGTAAATCTTCGCTTTCTTCCATACCCCTCCCCCACATCGAACCGAAGCTTCAATATTGATGAATTTTTTACAGAAAGAGATTAATGCCCTTTTATATCTTTGATTAGCACCCTAATTCTTTAATTCGATAAAAGGTTTTTTTCCATTATATAATATATGTGAAGAGGAATTGCCATTAAGTTTCAGTAGACAACATGATTTTTAATTAACTCATTCGTTATTTCTGATCTTTTGTGCAAATTAGACAATAAAAAACCTTAATACCGGAGAGAAAATGAAAATTATCGGATATATCATTTCAGGGATATGTATTTTTTTTGGAGTCCTTTTCATATGGAGCGCATTCGGAACCCCTTTCAGCAGTAGTGATTTAATTATCGGACTAATTACTACGGCAATCGGTATCGTTATTCTATACGTAACCACAAAAAACAATCGGAAAACAACGAATATCTACAAAGTAGATCTCCCCGGCGAGATTAAGATGAATCCAAAGAGTTGTCAAAAATGCGGCGGACCTTTAAATGCCGACAATTTTACGATAGTCAATGGGGCACCGACGGTTAAATGTCCCTATTGCGGTGCGGTCTACGAAGTCACGGAAGAGCCGAAATGGTAATCGGGGTGGAGAATACCAATGAATGATTTTTTCAGTAAGAGTAAAACACGCGCCAGATTATTTGTCTCTGTTTATTTGGCAACTTTGATCTTCTTAACTGGATTTTTTACGGTCCGGGCAGATTATCGTTTTTCAATCCCTGAGGATCTCGTAATTTTCTGGGTGGAGAAAGACGGGACAGTATCTATTTCTTATGAATTTACGATTCAAAACTATGGTCAAGAGATCGATTATATTGATATCGGCATGCCCAACAATGATTTCAGTTTAAGAGATGTAATTGCGAAGATTGACGATCAAACGGTGGATCAAGATAAAATCTCTTATGTCGACCCCGACGAAGTCGGATATTCGTACGGCATTACTATTGACAATACCGAAAATCCGATCCCGAGAAATGCAAAAGCTGATATTTATGTTGAGGTTCAGAATATTAAAAATGTTTTATATCTTTCCACAGATTCAAATGATAGTACAGAATACGTCAGTTTCCAATTCATGCCCAATTATTTCGGTTCGGATTTCACTACCGGTACAACAAAATTAACTGTCAGGTTGGTATTGCCGTCCGGGATGAGTTCTTCGGATCCTATTTATTTCAAGCCGAAAAACTGGATTGGGAATGATGAACCCAATTCTTGGATCACAACAGAGGGAAATATTGTATACGAGTGGCAGTCTGATGAGGCTGACAGTAGCTCATCTTATATATTCGGAGCAAAGTTCCCAAAAAAATTCCTTAATCCGGATGTAAAAATCCAGACCGAATCCCAAGTAAAAAACAACAATTCGAGTGCAATCGGCGCCCTGATATTCATTTTTGTCGTCGGTTTGTTGATCATCATTCCGTTGATTCGCAGTTTTTCTTCTTCTAAGAAGAAGAAAAACAATATTGTTCCGGGTAGTTATCTTCCTCCGTCCATAAAAGCGGAAGGAGAAGGGATTAAACGCGGATTGACTGCCGTGGAAGCCGCAGTCCTACTCGAAAAGAGGATCGATACAATTATTTCGATGATTATTTTCTCATTGGTCAAAAAGAATGCGATCCAGGTGATTCAACAAAATCCTTTAAAAATAAAAGTTTCGGAACCGTTGCCCGAAGGTCTTTACGATTATGAAAAGGGTTTTATCGAGGCGATGACCAGCGAAAAAGATTCTGAGAAAAAAGCGAAGATGGAAAAAACAATTTCGAACTTGATTAATTCCGTGGCTGAAAAAATGAAAGGCTATAGTTTGGAAGAGACTAAAGCGTACTATCGGTCTATTATCGAAAAAGCTTGGGACCAAGTAAAAGAAGCCGGGACGCCCGAATTAAAAGGTGAAAAATTGGACGAAATCTTTGGCTGGGCAATCCTTGACGAGGATGTTGACAAAAAATCGCAAGAGGTATTCGGGGATTATCCGGTTTTCCTACCAACATGGTGGTGGCGTGTCGGACCGGTATATGCTTCTCCCACGCCCAGTCATCCCGCTTCTTCGTCCGGAACGCCGAGTCCTTCTGTTCCGTCTCCGTTACCGACCCCCACTTTGCCCGGAGCTGATTTTGCCAGGAGTATCACGGATACGGTCAGAAACTTCGGAGAAGGAACCGTCGGTGAAATTAAATCGTTTACTCAAAATGTGATCGGTCATACAAACCCGGCAGCCGCCCATTCGGGATCAAGTAATCGGAGGAGCGGTTCTGGCAGAGGAGGGAGCGGGGGCGGTTTCAGTTGTGCTTGCGCATGCGCCTGTGCCGGTTGTGCCTGTGCTTGTGCCGGTGGCGGAGGAGGAAGATAAAAATGGGTATTTCGAATCTCTTCGGCTTCAACAAACAATTCCACAAAGGGCTATATCAGAAAAAGGTAAAAGACGAGAGCGGCTTTGAAAACAAGATCCATTTAAGAGTGGACGAAGACGGTACCGGTGTACTCTGGGTAAATGCAAATCAGACTTTTTATTTGAACCAAAGCGCTGCATTGATGACATGGTGTCTCATCAATGATTTTACAGACGAAGAAGACCGTCGACTGCTGAAAAAATATTACCCAGATCAATACGAACAAGTGACCAAAGATTTTGATGCCTTTTCACCCGCCTTAAAGAAAATGCTGCGGGGTGAAAATAACGTCTGTGATCTTTGTCAAAGCGGAATCGACAGCGATATGCCTTTTTCCGCAAACCCTTCCGCTCCTTATCGGATGGATTTAGCTCTCACCTACCGGTGTAACAATAACTGTTCACATTGTTACAATGACAAATCCAGGCATGTCAAAGAACTCCCTTCAAAATCTTGGCAAAAAATTCTTGAAAAGATCGCACAAGAAGGGATTCCGCATATTGTTTTTACCGGTGGCGAACCGACGCTTTATCCGGATTTGATCGATCTGGCTGAGTATACCGAAAATCTGGGTTTGGTAGCCGGACTGAATACAAACGGAAGAAAATTGAAAGATGTCGAATTGATGGCTTCTCTCGTAAGAAGCAAACTGGATCATATCCAAATTACCATTGAATCGGACCAAGAATCCATCCATGATGCGATGGTGCAGGTCCCGGGTGCTTGGAAAGAAACCGTAGCCGGAATCCAAAATGCGGTGAAATCCGGCATTTTTACTATGACAAATACTACCTTGCTTCAATCAAACGGAACGGAAGAAAATGTTCGACAATTAATCAATTTTCTTGCGGAATTAGGCGTACAAACCGTCGGATTGAACGCTTTAATTTATTCCGGCGAAGGGAAAAAAGTCCATACAGGCCTTGCGGAATCGGATTTACCGGCACTGCTAAATTTAGCTCTTCAAACTTGTGAGAATAACGGACAGCAATTAATTTGGTATACACCCACTCAGTATTGTTATTTTGATCCCCAAGATTTCCAATTAGGCGTTAAAGGTTGCTCTGCCGCAAGATACAGTATGTGTGTCGAACCGGACGGAACTGTCCTCCCCTGCCAATCATGGTATGAAGGGGTCGGAAACATTTTGACGGATCCATGGCAGAAAATTTGGAATCATCCATTATGCAGCGAAATTCGTGAACGAAAGAGAATGCCCGAAAGCTGCAATATCTGCGAGAAATCGCAAATCTGCGGAGGAGGTTGTCCTTTAGCAGTGGATTACAAGCCTCCGGTTAAACCGCAGGCTTCCATTCCCAGTTGCTTCTGATTCCGAAAATATTTGAAATGAATTCCGATTTGTCTGCCTTAAATTTCCGTTTCGAGCAACAAGCAAAGTGGACTTTTGAGTTCCAGCGCAAATTGTTTCATAACCGGCGCACATCGCCACCA
>DCTP01000147.1:9252-41257 GCA_002329625.1 Leptolinea sp. UBA1437 | reverse complement strand
ATCGGTGTGGAATTTGCCACGATATGGAGTGCATACGGTTCAGCGGTTACCGTCGTGGAAATGCAACCGAATTTACTGCCAAATGAAGATCCAGAAGCCGGGCGGGAGTTGGAACGATCTTTCAAAAAACAAGGAATCGATGTAAAAACAGGCACACGCTTGAAATCGATCGACAAAGTCCCCGACGGCGTGATGATTCATTTGATCAATGAAAAAGGTGAAAGCGAAGTATCGGCGCAACAGGTTTTGATTGCTGTCGGATTTCGACCGAATCCCGCCGAGCTCAATCTTGAAGCCGCCGGGGTAAAAACTACCGAACGGGGATGGATTGATTGCGATCCGTTCGGAAAAACCGCTGCGAATCACATCTATGCCGTCGGAGATATTACCGGAAAAATCTTACTGGCACATTCAGCCATGACAATGGGAAGAATCGCAGTGGAACAAATCGGCGGTCTTATAACCGAACCGTTGAATTTGGATTTGGTTCCGCATTGCACCTTCAGCTTCCCGCAAGTGGCTTCTTTCGGATTGACGGAAGCTTCCGCTGATGCAAGAAAGATAAAAATCAAAGCGGGAAAATCCGCCTTCCTCGCAAACGGAAAAGCACTCGGTATGAATGAAAATGAAGGCTGGATTAAATTGATTTGCGATGCGACCGATCATCGAATTCTGGGTGCGACGATGATCGGTGCGGAAGTATGCGAATTGGTGCCCGAATTAACCCTTGCGGCAACAAAACAATTGACAGCAGAAGATATTCTTATGAATATCCATGCTCATCCTACTTTAAGCGAAGGAATCGCAGAGGCTGCCGGGAATTTGCTGATATGATTAAGAAAGGGATTGACTGAGTTTTAGAAAGAGGAACAATAAATGAGGCCTGAAATATCAGTTTTACCGATTATTTTGATTATTGAAGCGGTTTGGTGGCTGGTTTGGATTTTATTGGCTCTGATCAGAAAAAAGTTTTCTGTTTTCGCCGCTCTTTTGGGAACATTATTGATTTGGGGACTAGCCGGGCTTTTCTTGGTCAGTTCTGTCCCCGAAGAAGGGCCTATGACCGGCCAATTGGTCGGATTGGTGATTTTAGCCATCATTCCGTTTATCATGCTGCCGCCGATGGTGGTGATCATAAACGAATATCAGCGAGGTGTCCTTTTCCGACTCGGTCGGTTAATGGCAACCCTTGAACCCGGATTGAATATCATTTTCCCGTTTGGAATCGATCGGGTTGTGAAGATAGACTTGCGAACGTTTACGATTGACGTCTCAAAACAGGAGGTAATTACCAAGGATAACGTGCCAGTATTGGTGGATGCCGTAGTCTATTTCAACGTATTTGATCCCATTTTAGCCGTTACGAAAGTTGCCAATTATACTTTGAGCACCACTTTGCTCGGTCAGACCTCCTTACGGTCGGTATTGGGGCAACATGAACTGGATGAAATCCTTTCCAAACGAACCGAACTCAATGAAGTTTTGCGAAAACTGTTGGACGAGGATACCGATCCATGGGGAATCAAGATTTCTGCTGTTGAGATTAAAAGTATTGAATTGCCGGATACCATGAAACGGGCAATGGCAAAACAAGCGGAAGCGGAGCGCGAACGCCGGGCAAAAATTATTGCAGCCGATGGCGAATTTCAGGCGGCTCAAAAACTTCTGGACGCGGCTTCCGTGATCTCAAAGGATCCGGCGACCTTGCAACTGCGCTACTTGCAAACCCTCAGTGAAATCGCGGTTGAAAGGAATTCAACAATCCTGTTCCCGCTTCCGATGGAATTGTTGAAGGCATTCGGCAATAAACAAGCTCCTGAATAAGCAAAGCGCAAAAAATTTAATCTCGAAGAATAACAAAGATCCGGAAAAATTTCCGGATCTTTGTTAAATCATTTGTTCCCGTTCGATTTTATTTGGAAACGTTAAAACGGATATTCAAAATATCACCGTCTTTTACGATATAGTCTTTTCCCTCCAACCGCAGTTTCCCTTTGGCTTTTGCCTCGTTCATACCGCCTAATTCAATTAAATCATCATACGCGATGACTTCAGCTCGAATAAAGCCTTTTTGCAAATCCGTATGAATTACGCCCGCGGCTTCCGGTGCGGTAGCGCCGCGGCGTACCGTCCACGCCCGGCACTCATCCGCTCCGGCGGTAAAAAAAGATAATTGCCCCAACAATTCATAGGAAAGCCTGATCACCCGATTCAGTCCCAATTCGGAAATATGATAATCCTCCATAAACATCGCGGCATCTTCGGGGGAAAGCTGGGCTAATTCCATTTCGATTTGTCCCCGAATCGACTCGACTTTACTCTGTTTATAAGGATAATCAATCCGCGGAACTTCCTGCGTTTCATCCAAATTCAAAAGAATCAATACCGGTTTTCGTGACAATAATCCGAAACCGGAAATTGCTTTTTCTTCTTCCGCGGTTAGATCCAATTCTCGTAAAGGTTTTTCCTCAGCAAGGCAAGCATGCAATTTTTCGAATAATTCAAGCTCTCGATCGATAACTGCCTTTTCTCTGCCGCCTCCTTTTCTTTTCTCATCCGTCAATCGTTCCAGTTTCTTTTCGACGGAAATCAGATCGTTCAATAAAAAATCTCCGTCCAATGTCTGAATATCTCGAATCGGATCAATACTGCCAGCGGGATGAGGTACCTGATCATTTACAAAACAACGTACGACATGAATAAATCCGTCCATTTGTGCCAATTTGTTTAACAATTCACCGGATATTCCGCTCTTGGCGGAGCTTCCGTCCAATCCGGCGATATCCGCATAGTTCACTTTGGCATAAATTGTCTTTTTTGGATGAAACATCTTTGCCAGTACGTCGACTCTCTCATCGGGTACATCAACGACCGCATCATGAATTTCTATTTTCCCCGTAGCAGTTCCTACCGGAAAACTGCCCCGGGTTAATGCATTAAATAAAGTGGTTTTTCCGCTTTGAGGCAGACCGACAATTCCAAGTCGCATGTAAGATCTCCTTGACCACAGCTAATTTTGTGGGTAGAATTGAAGAACTTCAGCCGAAGTGGCGGAACTGGCAGACGCGCACGACTCAAAATNNCGATTCCCACCTTCGGCACAAAAATTATAACATACCCTCCGTCGAAAAATTCGACGGAGGGTTTTTGTTCCAAACTGTTTACGGTAATATGCTAAAATTGAGCCAACGGATGTTAAATATCGAAATAAAAGTCGGGACAGAATAAAGTCGAGACCACACAACCGGAAATGCTCTCCGCTTGAACGAATTCCTTTTTGAGGATTTTCGGATTTTCAATCGGACTGATTCATATTTCTGAAAAGATGTTCTCTGTTTTTTTCGATTTGTATGTACCGAATATCAGGCTCTTCTTTAACATTCGAATTACGAAGCGAATATGCTATACTTTTATCAGTACATAAATTGCAGATTCGTTCGATCGAGAGGAGAAAAACTATGAATCCATCAAGGTTTGGACTGATCCTCATCATTGCTACCCTGCTGATTTATGGACTCTGCTTATTCCTGAGGAATAAGATAAAGTTTTTCCCTCTTTTCAAGAATGATTCAAATTCAAGAAAACTTCAGCTCAGCCTTTCTCGCAGTATAGAGGAAGGAAAGCCGATTCATTTGGATGTTCTGAATCGGGACGAATCACAATTGATCAACCCATCCGCTTTAGTTGCAATGAATACCTCGGAACAACTTGCAAACCGTTTTGCCGCATCCGATGAACCGCCGTTCGTAACCAATAATTCCGGCTTGGTTCATGCGCTTACGAAAGATGCGGTAAAAATGGGATATCAACAAGCGGATCTTGAAAATGAATTTTCCGCGGCTTCCATCGATTTTGCCGGATTTGATTCTCTTTCCCATCAAACAACGATGTTCGGTCTTCTGGAAGAGACGCCCTATGCCATGCACTTGAACATCGGATCCGGAGGTCCGGAAATTGCATTACAAGATCTGATGTTTCAAAACGAAGAAGAAATCTATATAGCCGGAGACAGCTTACTTGGTCAGGCAACCGGGCTGGCAACAGCGGATGGCGTATTCATCGGGGAACAGCTATACGAACTCCCCATTGTAACACAGCCTGAAAGGAAGGAAGCTGCTCCAGATGTCGGACTATTGGTTATGGATATCCTGCGATATGGCTTTATTGTCGCACTCGGAATCGGCGCTTTAATGATCTTGTTGGTATAAAAGGCATTAATTCATGGATTTATCTTCAAAAAACAAACGGTTAACGGTTCTTGCAGGGCTCATTGGTATTTTCTTTCTGATTTCCGCCTATTCTGACCAGCCGACTGTCCGAACCGCTCGAACCATGCTGATTCATTGGGCAAGTTTGGCGGCAGCCGTTCTGCTTTTTATCGCAATTATCGATTTCGTAATCGCGCGCATTCGCGGAATCAAAGACCATACGGGATCTTTCATCTACAATTTGATCAGTTTAATAATCTTCTTGATTGTCTTCTTTTACGGCTTTTCGAATCAGGCCGGCGCATCTTCCGTTCAGTCGACGGTTTTTATGATTCAATCCTCGGTTGAATCCGTTATGACCGGTCTTATTTGTTTGGTAATGATTTACGGAATTTATCGGGTAGCGCGATCACAAAGAAGCTTATTAAAGAGTTCTTTTTTATTCAGTACAATCTTTTTCCTTGTTTTATACAGCGGATTCTTTTCGTTTCTGAAATTACCGGCGTTCTTGTCAAAAATAATAGATTTTATTCGAATATTGCCTGTCGGAGGGCTTTACGGTTTATTGATCGGTATTGCCATCGGTGCATTGGTGACGGGAATTCGGGTGCTGTTTTTCGGTGATCACCCCTATCAAGGACATAAATCATGAGAACTTTCAAATGTCCGATCTGCGGTTCATCAAACGAGGAAAATGCGAAAACCTGCGGAGTCTGCCTGGTTAACTTCAGTCAACTGCCCGAAGATCTCCAATTGCAAATTCAACACGAATTGGAGAATCAACAGGAAGTCGCTCCGCTTCAGGAAGGTGAAAAAAATAACCAGCAAAATGAAGTGCCAGACTGGCTTCGGAGACGGATTCGACCCCAATCGGATGAAAAAGAAAACAAATCCTTCGATAACTATTTAGATTTAATTTTTCATAAAAGTATAGAGGAAAACCAATCGTCCGCAGATTTAAACGAGAAAATCGACGGAGACTCTTTTCCGTTCACCCAAGAAGATTTCGAAGCGCTGGAAATCAAAGAAGACGGTGCATCGCAAGAGACGGAACCTCCACCCGAAATCAAGGAATCGCTCTCGGACTTTTCCTCCGTCCGTCCCGCCCAAAAATGGGATGAGACATCATCCGATAAAGAAATTGTCGACGGTAAAAAATTCGTACCCGCCAATTCCGAAAATGAATTTGTTGATTTTTCAAAAAGCAGACCCGCTAAAAAGTGGGAGGATTTGACGCCGGTTCCGAACGTAAAAGTCGATATCTCCGGGAAGAGAGAAACGACACATCCGGAACTGTTTGAATCTGCAAAATTCGTTTCGGAACAAAAAAGGGACAAGACGCCTTTCACCGGTCAAAAGAACGAAAATATCAAAATTAATTCTCTTCCTGAGGAGTCTTTTGTCGATTTTTCCGTAGTCCGTCCGCAACAAAAATGGGATTCGGTACAGGAAAGCGATGCCCCTTCCTCATTCAGCGTTGACGAATCGAGTCATGATGTTTTTCGGGATGAACAATTAACTTTTCTTGAGAATAAATCCGCTGAGCCGCAGGACGTAAATTCCGAATTGACAGAGGAAGAAGCCCTTTATGCCGATTTCTCGGTTAATCGCCCCGAAAAAAAATGGGACGACGGAGAGGAACTCAATTCTTCTATGGCTGATTCTTCGTCTTCTCTTGAAACAACGGAAAAAGTTTCAAATAAGCAACCGTTTTCGGTGACGGAGAATGAGAACTCCGCCGGTAAAAATGCGGATTCTGAGGAAGCCGGCCTGGTGGATTCATTTTTAAGACAAATAGCCGCCGGTACGGAAACGCCGCAGGAACCCGTCCGAGAATCCGCTGCGATGACTTCACCCGAATGGGTTACACCCCCTGAACCGGCTCCGCAGCCGCCTTCCGATACGGATGAAGAGTTGGAATTTTTAATGGAGAACCCGGCGCCGTCCGCCGCGGAAGTCCGAGAAGAAGCGGTAACCGGACAGAATCAAGAAGAACAATCCGTCTCCGAATCCGTTTCGGAAGAACCAGAGCCACTGGTTTCCTCTGAAGGGTGGACACAGGACGAAGTCGTTCCCGATGAATTTGAATTTGAAGAAGACGATTTGGATGAGGTTCCGTGGAATTTATTTGAAACCGGTGAAATGTCTTTACCCGGGCTTGAACCGGCCGAGATAGCCTACAAACCTTTTTCCAAATCGGGCATACAAGAAGGAAAAAACAATCAAGATTATCAACAAAGAATGGTTATGACCATTCTGGATAAGATCTTCCAAATCGAAGGTTTAAATAAACCATTCGTTAAAAATCAAAACCGCGGAACTCGGAAAAATACACAATTTTTGATCGGATTGGTCATGATTCTGGGTATTCTTGCCATTTTGTTTACCGGAATAACCGATTCCATCCCATTGAATCCACCCGATCCGGAGTCTTTCCCCAATTTGGTGACTTTTAATCAGGAGGTGAACAAACTGACAAACAATGATCATGTTTTGGTCGTCATTGATTACATTCCCGGCTTTGAAAACGAGATGAACGAACCGATTACCGCACTGTTGAAAAATATTACCGATAAAAAGGCGCGGATCAGCCTCGTGACGACCAATCTTTCTTCGGCGGCTGTCACGGCAAAGCTAAAAGCGGAAATCGATCCGGCGGGGATCGAAGATATTGGCTACCAGACTGGCGGTGTTTTGGCGATCCAATCCGTCCTGCAAAATGATCTCTCCCCTTACACGACCGTTTATTTGGTCAGTTCCGGATTTGAATCGGCAAGAACCTGGCTGGAGCAAATCGCTTCGATGACCGTTCCGTTGCCCGTCAATGTCATCGCGTCGACGCAGTTGGAATCTTTATTGCAGCCCTATTACGAAAGCAAGTTGATCAACAGTTCTCTGACCGGGAAGATGGAGAAGGAAATTTTCAGCGGCGTCACTTTCGATGATCCGATCCGAAATCGCAGATTATTCGCCCTTTGGTTTTTAATTTTCACTTTAATCCTGGCATTCCTCGCAGGAAACGTTCAACGAAAACCTTATCATACAATCATTGTCGAGGAAAAACCAAAATCGCGACCGCCGAAACCGTCGACATCGGAAAAAACAGAAAACAAAATCGGTAAAGGAATCAAAAATGACATCACCTTCTGATTTCACCGTTCTTCTCATCGGATTCCTTTTATCCGTTTTTACTTTCAGCCTGATACTGGGTGACAACTGGTTGTTTCGCCTTTCTTCCGCCGTCTTGTCCGGGACGTTGGCAGGCTATCTGATTAATGTATTGATCGAAAGAATCTTTATTCCGTCGATCATAAATCCATTAATGGAACCGAACGTCGATTGGAAAAACCAAGCGCTAGCCGTCGTTGTAATCATATCTGCCGTATTTCTGTTTTTGAAGTATTATTTCCGCTCCCCCGCGGGCGGAAATGCGATTTTAGCAGTTTTGTTATGCAGCGCGGCTGCCGTAACCATTCTCGGAATTGTTAACGGAACCCTTATCAATCTTTATCGCGGCTTGATCGCTCGTTTTCTTCCCGATGCAGAAATGAGTTCCGCAAATATATATTGGGTAAAAACAGGGATAATTACTTTGGGTGTCGTTTCTTCGTTAATTTATACCCAACACTATGCTTTCGGCAAAAAAAACGGAAAGGAAATCAGTCGACAAAGGAATACCGTTTTCTTTTTCAGAACCTTGGGAGAAGTTTTTATCGGAATAGCGCTGGGTGCCGTTTTTGCAGGCTGTTTTATCGCCTCATCAACAATTTTGATCGGTCAAATTTCTAATCTCGTCGGATCCGGTCAGGAAATACTGCAATGGGTGAGATAAGATGAACCGGAATCAGGATATTCATACCGTGTTATATGTCGATATCGGTTCCGTCAACACGCGTGTTTGCTTATTTGATCGGATGGACGATAAATATAGTTTTATCGGGGCGGCGTCCGCTACGACTTCCGGAGATATAACAAATCAGTTTGAATATCTGAACGTGATCCAAGCGGTTGAAAAGCTGGAACATGCCACCAAACGAAAGATTTTGGACCGTAATCAGAATATTGTTATGCCGGCTACTCTCGACCATTCTGGCATTGATCAAGTCGCGGTTTCTTATACATGCATTCCCGATCCGCGTATCGCTGTTATGGGTCTCACACATGCGGGAAGCCTGCAAAATGTTTATGATTTGCTTTCGAAAGTCGGAGTGAAGCCGGTTGCGGAAATTTGTGCCGAAGACGGTAAAACCGTTTGTGAGAACTTAGACCTGTTCTTGCAAACCGCACCTCGGATTGTCATTGTCAGCGGCGGAACGGAACAAGGCGCAGAAATCGGTATATACCGCTTGGGCGAAATCCTGATGCTGGCATGTAGAAGTTTACCGAAAGAACAACGCCCGATCATCCTCTATGCGGGGAATTCGGCTGCGAAAAAACAAATGGAACGGGTCTTTTCACAGATCACCGATATCTCATTTTCAACCAACGTGTTGGAATCCGGCTCCGGTGTTCAACCGACACTGAACGGCTTGATGAATGTATTGAGAAAAGATTTGGAATCACGTGCGCCCGGTTTTCGGATTCTACGGGAAAAAACCAAGTGCTCCGTCATTCCGGGAGAATTCGCTTTCGGACGAACGATCCGTTTAATGAGCCGATTGATTCGTCAAAACCGGCACATCTTAGGAATTGATATCGGTGCGCATCAAACGATTTTGGCCGATGCGGTTAACCTGGCTCTCTCGTTACACACTCTTCCGTTGGGCATCGGGAATAACATCGGAAATCTCTTGAACGAATATACACCGTCCGATTTGCAATCGTGGATCAGTTTTCAAATCAAAAGCGCCGAAATTCAAGATTATATCCTGAATAAAAGTTATTATCCCGATCTGATTCCTGCCAACAAATATTCGGCGGAAATCGAACTGGCTTTAGCCCGCGCAATTGTTATGAAGGGTATTGAGAATGAATCCCTGAGCGCCATACTTTCTGACGGATCTCTGGCGATGGTATTTCTCAGCGGAGCGGTCTTACGCAATGTCGAAGACCCCGGAGAGGCTTTATTGTTTGCTATGGATAGCCTGGCACCCGTAGGAATGGTCGATTATCTGCTTGATATGAACGGGCTGTCAGGGGCAATCGGTACGTTGGCGCACTTGAATCCTGTGTTAGCTTCCCAAATCACGAGTACATCCGCCTACCTCAATCTCGGAAAAGTCATTCGTCCTTCCGTACGGAGTGAACAACCGGGCAAATCCATAATGACTGTTTCCGTCCGTGACGATGCCGGAAATACACGAAAATATGACATTCCCTTTAATCGAATTTATCGGATTCCGCTGGAATACGGAAAAAATTACGAATTGGAATGGACAAAAATATCACATAACGTGACTATTCCGGGTGTTAAAACCTGGGCTCCCGCCGGTTTTAAAAGCGGCTGCTTCGGGTTGGTTTTCGATACTCGGGAAGAAAAAGACGGGAAAATTAAACTGCCGAAAGAGAAAGCCGCCCGTGACAAGAAACTCCAATCGTGGCGGACCGAACTGGGTCCCTGGCTGGTTAAACAGGAGGAAGAAAGCCATGCCTGAGGAAGCGGTTCATATTATCTCGTCCGGTACGGTGCGCTGTGCTCGATTGCTTTCCGAAGACGGCACCGTTGTGGTATTCAAGGGGCAAATGGCCGATCCGACAACCCAAATCGCCTTCAGAAAAATTTGGAGCCGACATTTTTCTCTCAATATTCTGGATGCATTGGATTTGGATCCGGCGGATAACATTCGTGAGTTTTTAACGATTAAGGAAGGGGATTTTGTATCCGTCGGAGAACAAATCGCGAAACGGGAAGGCAAAAGGAAATTATCCGTCACAGCGAAGGCATCCGGTCGCTTTTTGGGAATTTCCGCGAATCGATTGATCTTTGAAAGCGATCCCGTTGACATCGAATCGCGGGTTGCGGGATTCCCGGGTGTGGTGACGGATATCGTCAATAATCGGGGAGCTTACCTTGAAACAAGCGGAAGTTATATTAAGGGTTTGTGGGGAAACGGGAAATGCGGACAAGGCATTCTTCTTTCCATCGATATGGAAAAAAATAACGGCATTTTTGATTTGGACAGCATTTCTGTGGACCTTGCCGGAGCCGTTGTTTTTGCGAATACCTGCACCGATGCGAATGTCTTAAAAACTGCCGCCAAAATGACCCCCGGCGGACTGATTTTCGGATCGTTGCCATCCTATTTGTTACCGGTTGCGGTAAGCCTGCCTTTTCCGATTATTGTAACGGATTGGATCGGAACCGGGAAAATAAGCAACCCCGTCCACCTCACGCTGGGAGAAAATATCATTAAATTTGCTTATTTATATTCGGACAACAGCGCCTTGGGAAAGTTGATTCGACCGGAAATCATCATACCGCAGGATGAATATATTCCGGAAAAGGAAAACCCGCTCAATCATTTGGGAATCGGATCGCAAGTTCGAATTATTGAAGGTTTTTATGGCGGAGAGTTGGGAATCGTGGTTGACATTCTGCCGGGAAACGATGAGAATTCAGATAATATGGAAATCGCACCGGATCAGGTGAAAATCTGCATTGATGAAGAGACATATGTTACTTTGCCGAAAAACAATGTCGAAGTAATCAATTTGAAAAGTTAGAAAAGGGGATCCTCATGCTGGATTTCGACGATAAGGAATTATTGGAAGGCTTTGAAGAAGAATTCAANNCAAGCGATCAGGGAACAGATTCCCGTCATGGATCATTATCGCTATAATCCTTGTCGCCGGTGTTTTTTTCTTTTTATATAAAAAACCGGACACCGTGAAGGTCCAAACAAACAAAACCCCGACAGTTGAATTAACAGAAGGTCAACAATCCCCTATTCAGACTCGGCAGATAAGCAGCTCAACCGTTTTATCCGCGGAAGAAGGAAAAACGATTGAAACGGCTTCTACCGCCCAGGTTAAGGGATCTTCTGACAAGTTGACTCCGACACCGTCTACTTCGATGCCTTCTGAGAAATCGGAAAAACTCACAGTCGATACCGGTATCGCCGTAACGGGTTCCACCTTGATTCAAAGCACCGAGACGGTTGTTCATAATACAGTTTCGGATCAACTGGCAATTAACGATACAGTAATCCCCATCGTTTCCGCTCCCGCGATTCGGGATTCGCAGCTAACGGAAAATGCGACCGGTGTAATAAAAGAAACGGAGCGTTCTGAAATTACCGCAGAAAAGACCGAATCTTTGAAAATCACCTCGACAACAGGGGTGGAATCCGAAAAAGCGACTTACAATCTGAATTTTTTCCAGAAGATTTTGTTTTTTCTGAATCCGAACTGGGTTTCGGTTCCTTCGGTAACTCCCACTGTCGCCGTACCGCTGAAAATTACCGAAGAAAATCCGTTTTTGAATGAATCCACATCTGAAACGCTTGGAACTTCGAAACATCCTGAAGTCCGGGGCTCGGAAAGCCCTGAAATAACCAAAGCCAGCGATTCGGAAACAGGTCTCACTGGCACACCGATCGCTGAAACAGCTGTCCCGATGGAAGTGAATACGCGGGAATTTTCACAGTCAATGACCGTTCTGCCTGAAAAAGAGAGAAAAGAATCCGTGACAGGCACAAATATTTCGGTCTCGATCGAAAACTTTGTTGAAGGGACACCCGAACTGATACGTACTCCTGCCCAACTGATGCCTTCGTCGATTTCCGCTCAGCCGACCGAAAAAAACGCCGATACCCTGGTCCCGACTTATATACAAGCCGGTTCCGACCGAACTGTCGCCACTGCCAGTTCCGTCGGTTATTTGGGCGGAACAATCGTCGTGCCAGTCATTTCGTCGAATGATCAATCTGCCATAGAAAATACAATTGTTTCGCCATCGGCTCCTTCCTCAACGATGGTCCTTGTAGAGCCTTCTTCCGAGGTCGTATCAAAATCAACTTCAATCGCTGTTTCGACACCTTCCCCTGTTCCGACTATTGAACCCACGCAACAACCGAATGTCTTCCAACGCTTTTTCTATTTCATTTTCCCGAGCGCGAAAAATACGGAGACGGTTCAGACACCGACAAATTCACCGACGGTAACTTCAACCGCAACGATCGGCGAAGTACAGCCAGCCCAGAAACCGAATATTTTTCAAAGATTCATAACTTTTATCATTCCCGGCAGAGATGAACCGACACCGACGATCACTTCTGTGGCGACGGTACCGCCTACAGTTACTGCACCGGCGATTGAGCCGACTTCTTTATCCATCCCTTCTCTTTCTCCGACAGCCTTCATTCCGCAACGGGATAATTCATCGGAAGAAATTCAAGTTCCGACAAAACAGATATCCTCCGATACGGAGCCGGAAACATCCGAAAAAATTCCGACAGCCGAACCTTCGTTGCAACAAACAAATGATTTGACAAATGATTTGAATAAAGCTGAGAACGCACCTTCCACGGAACCGGAAACACCGATTCAACCGGAAACAGGCACCGCCATTCCGATCCAAAATAATTCTGAAAATCGAATTGATTTGAATCCGCGGTTGATCATGTTTGGGAGTACTCCTACCGCCGAAGCTACCGAAATACTTGTCGTTATCGGAAAAAATGTCGGGACGGAAGTTTCGGTAACTCAATCCACCGCCTTGCCAAAAACCGGTGTCGCCGACAAATGGAATATTCCGATGATGATTTTAGTGGTGATGGTTCTTTTGGCGCTCATTCTCGGCGTCAGACTCCTTAGGAATAAGCATTCGATAAAATAGAAATACAAATCAAAAAAAGCCGATTACAAATATCGGCTTTTTTTATTCGGAAATTTGATCGATTTTTTAGCCGGGAATATCGGCGGAAACCGGACAAATTGTCGCCGCTTCAGTGAGAATTTGAGCTCGAATCGGAAGAATTTTTCGGTTCTTTCGTCCGTTGGAAACTTCGTTCGTCAAGAATGCAATGACCATTTGACGCTGCGGATCGACCCAAAGACACGTTCCGGTAAAACCTGTATGCCCAAAAGAATCCGGACTTAAAGCCGCATAACTGGCATTCGGATCAGCCGACCATAACTGAAAGCCGATTCCTCGTCGGACTAAGCCATCTTGGCTGACGGCTTGAACTCTTTTCATTTCATTCATGCTTTCCGATGTCAGGATAGAAGATTCATCCAAAAAAGATTGTCCGAAAGCAGCCAGCTCTTCTGCGGTAGCGAACAAACCGGCATGCCCGGATATTCCTCCCAAACTGGCACAATTCTCATCATTCACTTCGCCGACTAAGATTTTATGCCGAACCGCACAAATACCGGTCGGAGCAATTCCTTCTGCCGGAAGCGGTAAGGGTGTATTGAAATCACGTGATAAGGGGCGAAAACCCGTTTCAGTCAATTGAAGCGGTTTCAAAACAAAATGATCAATCGCCTGATCCAGACCCATACCGCAAACTTTTTCGATTGCCCACCCGACTAACATAAAACCGAGATCGGAATATACCACATCGGTATCCGGTTCATAACTGAAAAAAGTATCAAAAACCATTTGTTTTGCGGCGGAAACAGTGGGCTGGGTAAACAACGGACGCCAGGCGGGTAACCCCGATGAATGGCGAAGCAGTTGACGAAACGTAATTTCTCCAGCATCGACCATTCCCGTAAAACCATGATCGACCGATATTAACTTTCCCGGATTGAGCGGATCTTCATATGGAGCGATCGGCCGTTCTCCGCTGAATTCCGGAAGGATTTTTGAAACCGTATCTTCTAAAGAAATGAGGTTCAAATCTACCAATCGCATAAAAGCTGTGGCGGTAAAAAGTTTTGTCACCGAAGCCAAATCAAACAAAGTCAGCTTCTGAGTCTTTATCTTTTTGGAACCGACCGGTACATATCCGTATGATTCGGATAGTATTACTTCAGAGTCGCGAACAATGCAAATCTGCGAAGCGGGTAATAACCTGCTTGCAGCGGCATCTTGGAGGATCTTCTCAATTTTCGAAGGGGTTTCAGTGATACTCAATTATCTCATCGCTTTCTTAATCGCCATACTTCAGCCCGAAATATCAAAATATAAATTTATATTTTACTAAACAAAAGTAGTTTAATTAAAGACTGTTTTTTAGCGTAATAGAAAATTTTATTTCTGTCAAATAAAAACCTTCCCCTTTATAACGTGACATTTATTCTGATATTTAAGAACTTATTCGAAATTGCGGTTTCCGATTCACTTTCGGAATGGTTTTGCTCCCGCAGATCTCCTCCTATGGAAATCAAAAACAAATTCATATTTGCAATCGATCTCTTTTTTTAAAGAAATTCAGAGAAAAATCCTCATAATCCTCTCTGCTTCGGGTATCTTGTATCGTTTCTTTTCGCCGCCCGAAAACTCTTCTGGAATTATTTCCCGAAAACATTATTCCTTTCACACCTCTCGGTATCCTTTTTTATTGAAAAAGAAACTGAGAGGGAAACCTTCTCACATCCCCCTTTTTCCGTTCTCAGTATCTTTTATCGTTTCATTTTTCTGAACCGGAATAAAAGTAAAATTACCTTATCTTCAATTGTGAAGGGAAAGTGCTAAAATGGCGAAATCTTCGAATCGAAAAATTCTTCTCTTTTTATTCATCCTCTTTTTCCAATTAATCTTTTCCGTTCCCTCCCATGCTGATAATGCCGAAAATTGCCAACCCGACACTTTTTTCCCTCATGCTGGTCATTGTGAATATGAAATTGAGCATTACGATATTAAATTCTCATGGGATGATCAAACAAACTTGTTGAATGGAGATGTAACTTTAAAGGTAAATGCGCTCATCGATGCCGATTCAATTCCTCTCGATTTCAGTAATCGTTATCTGATCAGTGAATTGAACATGGATGACAGCCCGGTTAATTATGAATTGACAGAAGATGATCTGATCATCGAATATCCTGTGACAGCCGGTAGCGAATACAAAATTCAAATCAATTATTCGGGATTAGCCGAAGAAAAACAAATTTTTCAGTCATCTTCTGAACCGGTGACCTCAGAGATTGCTCCGTTTTGCATCGTTTCCGAACCGACTCTGGCTGCCGAATGGTTCCCCTGTAACGATAAGCTGAGTGATAAAGCCACTTTTTCAACTTCCGTTACCGTTCCCGCAAAATATGCCGTCGCAAGCAACGGTCATTTATCAGAGATACGCTTTTCCGACGGAACGGTATTAAAACCACAAAGTCCCTTTTCCTATTCCGTAACCGAAGATATGGCAGGGACTGCTACTTACTTTTATGAATCGGAAGCGCCCATGACACCTTATCTGTATACGGTCTGTATCGACTCCTTTGATATGGATCAGAAAGAGATTCGACCGGAGTTAACTCAACTCGATTTTATCCAACAAAAATTGGATATGAAAGAAGAATTCCGCAAATGGGCGAATGAGATGCCCGAAATGATAGCCTGTTTTGAACCAATGCTCGGGAAATATCCGTTCAAAGATGCAGGGAGCGTTGTAGTTAACAAATCCTTCGGCGGCGCCCTTGAAACTCAAACCCGTTCCGTCTACGGAAATGATATGAGTTATGCCGGAGAAGCTGGATTCGCCCATGAATTGGCACATCAATGGATCGGTGATTTGGTTGGAATTGCGGATTGGAGTGAACTTTGGATCAAAGAAGGGTTCGCAACTTATGCGGAAGCGTTATGGCAAAAATGCAACGGTAATCCTGGAGGGTTTGAACAAACGCTGAAGGATGATTATATAACCATGGCTAATTTATCGATTCAGGTTGAGGATGTCAAGCAATATGCAAAGGATTTTACCAATAGCTATGCCGGTCGATCGATCGAATTAGAAGATCCGGAAATCGTGAAAGATGCTATCGAAGCGATTTGTAATCTCACTTTAGATGAAAAAGCCATCCAAACATTGAAAGGTAGAGTTTCTGCAGACCCGATAAACCTTCAGGAATTTTGGGAAATTGTCCCGAATTATTGCAATATGACTCTGGTCACGCCCCTTTTGGATCAAAAACTCCTGACGATTTTGGGTATTGAAAACCAATCCGGCGCATCGAAAAAGCTATATGGACCAAAATCCATTAATAACACAATAGAAAATATGTATAGTTTAAATGCCTACATGGGGGGCGCGCTAGTCTATTATGCGCTTTTTTTGGAACTGGGTGAACAGAAATTCGACAAAGCGATGCAGACGATTGTCCAACGCTATGCGTGGGATGTGATCGACACCCAAGAATTTATCGCGGTATTCAGCGAAGTCGCGGGTTATGATTTATCCGATCTGGTTAATAAATGGCTTGTTTATGATGTGATTCCGGAAATGCCGGGGTTCCCTACCTATGAAGAAATCCTAAGATCATATTAATGTTTTGGGTTCCGTACAAAGGTATACCTATTCGGTAATCTTATTCAGTCTGTCGGGGACGATATTGAATGGCTTCTGCAATATGAGCTGATTGAATATTTTCGGCCCCTTCAAGGTCCGCTATAGTCCTAGCCAACTTTAATAATCGATGAAATACCCGAGCGGATAGTTCATACCGATCCATTGCCATCCGCATCAGCCGGTTTCCTTCGTCATCCGGTTGGCAAAATTTTTTTATTTCAGCCGGTCGCATTTCGGCATTGCAACTGATATTCTTGCTTTCCGAAAAACGTTGCCGCTGAATTTCACGAGCTTTCTCTACCCGAGCCCGCATCGCCGCCGATGGTTCCTGATCTTTTTGACTGTTGATTTTTTGAAATTCAATTCGAGGGACATCTACATGAATATCGATCCGATCCATCAACGGACCGGAAATTCGTTTTTGATAGTTTGAAATCGCCGAATTAGAACAATGACAGGGATGGACCGGATCTCCATAAAACCCGCATGGGCACGGATTCATCGCAGCAACCAACATAAAATTAGCTGGAAAAGTTACGGACCCCGAAGCCCGTGAAATGGTAACGACTTTGTCTTCCAACGGTTGACGTAAAACTTCTAAAACGCGCTGACCGAATTCCGGGAATTCGTCCAAAAAAAGAACACCATGATGTGCCATCGAAATCTCCCCCGGTCTCGGATGATTCCCGCCACCGACCAATCCGACATTACTGATGGTATGATGCGGGGAACGGAATGGCCGGCTTTGGATCAAAGGCTGATCGGAAGGCAACTGATCGGCGATAGAATAAATCCGGGTAACGTCCAAAGCTTCCTGAACGGTTAAAGCCGGCAAGATGGAAGGCAGAGCCCGAGCCATCAGAGTTTTTCCGGTTCCGGGAGGACCTACCATTAAAATATTATGCGAACCGGCAGCCGCTATTTCCAGCGCCCGTTTGACATGTTCCTGCCCTTGAATGTCTTTAAAATCGGTTAATACCTCCGGAATTGCCTGTGTAATTTTCATCGGTCCAGCCGGCTTTATTTGTTCTGTCCCAATAAAATGATGATACAAAACAGACAAAGATGTTACCGGAAAAACATCGATATCGGGAATTAAGGAAGCTTCCCGTGCGTCACAAGCCGGAACATAAATCCGAGAAAATCCGGATTCTTTAGCTTTGGCTGTAATCGGTAAGATACCGCGGACATGCCGAACCGAGCCATCCAAAGATAGTTCACCGATAATCAAGCTGTTTTCAAAAGCAGTTAATGGAATAATGCGATTGGCGGCTAAAATTCCGATCGCGATTGGCAGATCAAAGAAGGGTCCTTCTTTTCTCAAATCTGCGGGAGCGAGATTAATGGTGACCTTTTTCCGCGGATATTCCAAGCCTGCGTTTCGGATCGCAGATCTTACCCGCTCCCTGCTTTCCTGAACTGCCGTATCCGCTAATCCTACAATTACAGTCTGAGGTAAACCATAAGAAGAATTATCGACCTCGACTTCGATAATATCGCCATCCAGATCCGTAACTGTACAGGAATATACTTTTGCCAGCATTAGGGACTCCCCCAAAAATATGTAAATCTTTAAACTGTCTCTCTTTATACCATAGATAAGATTCGCTCAACGATATTTTTTCTCAACCGAACCGTTCTTTTTTTATCTTTCTCTTAAAACTTAAATCATGATAACATTTCATTGAACAATTCGGATCAACTGATAAGATTGAAAAAAAGAATAGGATGGTCAAATAACCATTATGAACAACAGGCTGAAAGTGATGGTGGTAGTAGGCACCCGTCCGGAAGCGATTAAAATGGCACCCGTCATTAAATGTCTTCAAGCGGAATCGCATATCGAAACGATCGTCTGCCTCACGGCTCAACATCGAGAAATGCTTGATCAAGTGCTTCAGATTTTCAGCATTCCTCCGGATATCGATTTGAACCTGATGACAGAAAATCAGACACTGTCGGATATCACGGCTTCGATTCTCATACAAATGAATAAGGTTCTTCTGGAAAGAAAACCGGATTGGATACTGGTTCAGGGGGATACGACAACCGTCATGGCTGCAGCCTTGGCTGCCTATTATAATCAAATTAAAGTCGGTCACGTGGAAGCCGGCCTTCGAAGCTGGAATAAATGGGCGCCTTTCCCCGAAGAAATCAACCGGAAAATCGCCGGCGTAATCGCTGATTTGCACTTCGCCCCTACTGAAATGGCACGCCAAAATTTGCTCCGTGAGGGAATACCTCCAGAAATCTGCCATGTTACCGGAAATACGGTAATTGACGCTCAGCAACTAGCATTAAAAATCCCGTTTGAAGAAAAAGGTACTCCTTTAGAAGGGATCCCTTTCGGAGAAAAAGAAATTATAACCATTACGGCACATCGAAGGGAAAACCATGGAAAGCCGCTAGTCGATATATGTAATGCAATCTTGAAAATCAGTCAAATTTATGCGGATCGTGTTCATATTGTTTACCCGGTCCACCTGAATCCGATCGTCCGCAAAACGGTTTTTTCGATTTTGGATCATCAACCGAATATCAGCTTGATTCCGCCTTTGGATTATCTTTCGATGGTTTATCTGTTGAAAAACAGCAAGATATTACTCACCGATTCGGGAGGGTTACAAGAAGAGGCTCCGGGGATGGGTGTGCCGGTACTGGTACTTCGGGAAGTGACCGAACGTCCGGAAGGCGTGATTTCCGGGAATGTGCGATTGGTGGGAACAGATCCCGAAAATATTTATACGCACGTATGCGATCTGTTAGATCACCCCGATCAATGGGAAAAAATGTCCAAAGCTACGAACCCGTACGGTGACGGAAAGGCAGCGGAACGAATTGTCAAGCTGATTAATGCTGAACAAAAATGAATGTTGAAAGGTCTGTTTTTTTCGATATAATTTATTAACAAACAAATTCAGGAAAATCTGAGAATCGGAAGAGGCTCTGATTGTTTAATCGTCAGATACTTGCTGAGAGAAAGGAGCCAAAATGCTTAATAATTTTCTTCGGTTTGCTTCACTTAAACTGGTCCGATTCCTATAAAAAATATTATAGGCCGGATTAAATGACCGAGAAAATATACGTCTGGTTTGTTGACAAGTAAATCAATTTCAAATAGTATAGAAAAATGATTGAATGATATTCATTTCTTCTTAAACCGGTTCAAGAAAAACATAGGAGGTTATGATGGCTGATACAGGGAAAAATGATAAGGCTAAAAAAGAGCAAAAAAAGAAGCCGAAAATGACAATTAAAGAAAAAAGAAAGCTAAAACGGGAGAAAACAAATAAGGAAACAGGAGCTGTCTAAAAACGGAATCGAAACTTCTTTAAATTGATTTTAAACAATATATGATGGATAAATCCGAAAATCATAAAGAAAAGTGTGCGTAATTTTGCAGCACGCTTTTCTTTATATCTAAAAAAACGGAATTCATTCCGAATGGATTTCTATTCATTAAATTTACAATAAATGATCGGCAGATCAGATATATGAGACAGAAATGAAATATATTCTTCCCCAAAAATTCAATTTTTTATTCCATAGCCCTTTTTTATAATTTTTTTGATAAGACCGATCAAATTTCATTTATTTTAAAAAAGCACTTCGTCGAAACATTTTTATCGTAAGGGAGAATTTCGTTTCAAAGAGTTTGCCGCTCTTATAAAATTCGGCAAACCTTTTTAAAATAAAATTCACAGTAAATTAATGAACTTATTGGATCGAATTTGATGAAGTCCAATTTTCATTCTTTCAGACCATCCATTCGTGCAATTTAAAATATATAAAAATCTCTTAGATGGTTTCACATATGTTAAGATAGATGAAAATTTGTTTTCTTTATCCTCATTTAGGAGGCTTTTTTCATGAGCAAAAAAGTTATTATCGTTGGCGGAGTTGCGGGAGGAGCTTCTACCGCAGCCAGGTTACGCAGACTGGACGAAAGTTCCCATATAATCCTTTTCGAACGCGGAAAATATGTTTCTTATGCGAATTGTGGCTTGCCTTACCATGTAGGAGATGTAATTCCAAGACGGGATACTCTTCTACTACAAACTCCAGAATCTTTGAAATCAAAATTCAACATTGATGTTCGCATCCAACAGGAAGTAATCTCGATTGATCGCGAAAACAAAACGATCACTGTTAAAAATTTGGCCACTTCCCAAGAATCGGTTGAAAGTTATGATACATTGGTCCTGGCAACGGGGTCCTCACCGATTATACCGAATATCCCGGGCATTCACTCAAAGTTCATTTTTTCTCTCTGGACAGTCGATGATGCAGATCGAATCCGCCAATATATTCGGCAAAATAAAATCAATGATGCCGTCATAATCGGAGGTGGGTTCATTGGAGTCGAAATGGCTGAAAACCTTCGCCAACTTGGAATGGCTGTGTCTTTGGTTGAAATGCTAAACCAGGTAATGGCACCATTTGATTTTGAAATGGCGCAGCTTATTCATAAAACATTAGAAAAAAATGGTGTGTCGCTTTATCTTGGGAATGGAGTCACCTCTTTTACGGAAACCGATGAATCGATTCTAGTTAACTTATCCGATGGGAAACAATTAACCACTCGACTCGTAATTTTAGCGATCGGTGTCAAACCGAACAGTGATCTAGCCCGTTCGGCGGGCTTAGCAATGAATGCCCGCGGGGGAATTGTAGTTGACAAAGCACTGCGGACATCCGATCCTAACATTTACGCGGTCGGTGATGTCATTGAAGTTGAAGATTTTATCAATAAAGGCAAAACAATGATTCCGTTAGCCGGACCGGCTAACAAACAAGGACGTATCGCTGCCAATAACATTGCTGGGGAAAACGATCAATATCAGGGAACTCAAGGATCAGCGATTGTCAAGATCTTTGATTTATGTGCCGCGAATACGGGTACAAATGAAAAAACTCTTTTGAAAAACGGTTTTGTCAAAGGAAAGGATTATGAAAAAATAATCATCCTGCAAAATTCTCATGCGAGTTATTATCCAGGAGCATCTCCGATGGCCATTAAACTGCTTTTTTCTACGGATGGAAATAAGATATTCGGAGCACAGATTATCGGAAAAGAAGGAGTGGATAAACGAATCGATACCATCGGGACCGCTATTCGTCTCGGCGGAACAATTTGGGATCTGAAATCGCTTGAATTCGCTTATGCACCTCCTTTTTCTTCTGCGAAAGACCCGGTCAATATGGCAGGATTTGTTGCAGAAAATGTCCTTAAATCCAGGGTCTTTTTTACCGAATGGGATATTGTAGAACATTATGATCCGAAAAAAACTCTGTTATTGGATGTGCGCGAAGAGGCAGAGTGCCAAATTTATGCCTTGCCAGAGGCTTTGAATATTCCGTTGGGACAGCTCCGATCAAGACTGTCTGAAATTGATAAAGAGAAAGAAATTATTATTTTTTGTGCAATGGGTGTCCGGGCTTATAACGCTGCAAGAATCCTGATGGCGAACGGATTTCAAAATGTAAAAGTATATCCGGGCGGCATGAAATTTTTCCGCGCAACTCATTATAAATAGAACCGATAAGATCATCGTTCGGAATAATCATCAAATTCCGAACGATGATCTTGGATTAATCAATTCCGACAACGAATGATATTTTATTTATTCTGTTTTAGAAACAGATAAACATAGATTCCTCACCGGATCGATGTTTATTAAATTGCCGACTCTTTTCTAATTAAACGATGCCTCTTTAAAGGCATCAAAAAAAGGTCTATCAATTTTTAAGAAAAACAATAAATGAGCGCCCCCAGAGGAAGTCGAATCCCCAACCTTTTGCTCCGCAAGCAAACGCTCTGTCCAATTGAGCTATGAGGGCAATAGCCTTTTTTCAGGCTGTTTTAATATACACCTGGAAGAGGAAATCGTCAAGGAAGGCACATCTTTATGTGTCGTTATTCAGCAATAATATCATCTCAAATAAAAATTCATAAGATGCTTTCTTGATAGGAAAACAAAGACAGGAAAGCATATCAAAAATTTAATAATGACTTTATGAATAGCAGTTTAAGCGGTTTACGGGCTTGCGGATTTAGACCAAAATAATCGAAATAAAAGATGAACTGGTACGGATAAGGAAGGATTTTCACCGTTTTCCCGAGTTGGGTTTCATGGAATATTGAACAGCGGAAAAAGTCGCAGAATATATAAAAAATCTAGGACTTGAAGTTCAAACCAGTATCGGAGAAACCGGAGTGGTTGGATTCCTCAGAGGAAAAGAAGCGCAGCTGACACTGGGAATAAGAGCCTGTCTGGATGCGTTGCTAATGAATGAATATGCTTCAGAAAATAAGGGAGTATTACGCAGCCAACCAGAGCGACCTATCAATTAACTTATTCTCAGGTGATGCCGCCGGTAAACAACGATCCAAAACTGATCGCTAAAATCGGCGAGATTTTAAAGGATTCATTCGAGCCGGATACAATAACGGATGAGATACCGTCAGAAATGGGTTGCGAAGATTTTTCACTATATTTCACGATAAATGCACTCCTGATCGAAAGGGTCTTTTTGTCTTTGACTAAATCCATTGGAAAATTGCACATGTAATCTTTTTATTTCTCAATAACAAATTATGACGAAAACCTTGAAAAATAACCATTCTTAGATTAATATCGTATTTATCGTTTTATTTTCAAAAGAGTTTTTACCATTTTTTAATGACATATCGAAATTCGGTATGAACTTTATATAGAAACAAAGAAAGGTGTGACTATGATTAACAGAAAATTGCTTTTATTATTCAGCATTACGATGGTTTCGCTCATGCTGATTGCAATGCCTGTCCTCGCCGATGAAGCAAAGTATTTCCGAACATACTTTGGCAGCGGAGATATACCTTCTATTGACCAGGCTTTGGTGACCGATTTCATTGGAATTCAATTGGTTGATGAAATGACAGTCGGCATCATGAGACAAAATGAAACCACAGGATTGTTGGAACCGGGGATGGCAACTGAATATTCGGTTTCAGATGACGGTAGAGTCTATACATTCAAATTGCTGCAGAATGTTCCCTGGGTCCGTTATAATCCCGAGACAAAAGCAGTGGAGGAAGTTAAAGACTGCAATGGGAATGTGCGCTATGTCACCGCTCATGATTTTGTCTATGGCGCAGAAAGAACGCTACGACCGGAAACAGCATCCGGTTATGCCTATGTTGCCAATCTGATAGAAGGGGCGGAAGCTTATAATACGCCGGTTGAAGAGGGAGAAGGCACGCCGGTGGCTCGTCCAGATTTTTCAACCGTCGGTGTTAAAGCTCTGGATGATTACACCATAGAATATACCTTCAAAGAAGCCGGTGTATTCAATCTTAACATCCTGAGCATGTGGATGTTACATGCTATGCCTTCGTGGATTATAGACGGAGATGCCTGTAATGAAGCTTTGGGCGAACGGTGGACAGAAACCGGATTTTACCAGGGGTATGGTCCGTTTACATTGGAAGAATGGGTTCATGACTCCCATCTGACAATTATCGCCAATCCTTTTTGGCCGGGAACGGAATTTGTACCGAAGCCTAAGATTGCCGGAGTTCATTATTCTTTGATCGATACATCCGCTGCTTTAGCGGAATACGAAGCCGGAAATATGGATGAAGCCGGAATTCCCAGTGCCGATTATGATCGAATTATTTCTGATCCGGCTTTCAAGGATCAGATCAAACCTTCGACAGATTCGGTCGGAACCGAGTTTCTTATTTACAACGAATGGCTCCCTCCGACCGATGACGTTCGAATCCGAAAAGCGTTAAGCCTTGCGGTGGACAAAGAAGCTGTGGTGAAGACACTTAAAGAGGGAATAGCGGCACCGTTTTATATCCATCCGGGAGTTGACGGGGCGCCGAAAGTCGAAGATTATCCCGATTTGGGCATCATGTATGATCCGGAAGCGGCGAAAGCACTGATTGACGAGTATTGCAAGGAAAAAGGAATTCAACCGAAAGATATCGTTGTTACTTACAATTTCAATACCAGTGAATCCAGGAAAATGCTGGCTGAAACAATCCAATATATGTGGCAAAATATCTTAGGGATCACTGTAAACTTAAAGAATAGTGAATGGGCTGTCTATAAGGTTGAACGGCAACAGGGTTTGGATAATGTTTATCGCAGCACCTGGGTTCAAGATTATATGGATGCCAACAATTTCACCGCCGATGTCTTTTTATGTGGTACGGCTTATCAGGCCGTTACAGATTGGCCGTCAAAAGATTGTACGGATAAATCCAATCCGGCTTATATCGAGTACGAAGAAGTTGTGAAGAAAGCCGGAAAAGAAACCGATCCGAAAGCCCGAGCTGCATTATACGCCCGTTCCGATGAAATTATTATCGAAGAAGAAGCGATTATCAACCCCATTTACTGGTATAGCAGTTTGGTTCTGCGCAAACCGAATATCATCGCTCCCGAAACGTTAACCGGTTATGCACATTGGGAAAAGTGGGAAATCAAGTAATTAGAGTTTTTTTGCTCAATAAACAGAAAGCTCCGATTTATTTTCGGAGCTTTTTTTTATTGAATAATCGCTTGAACCATCACTTGCTTTTTCCCTTCAACAACGGAAAGAGGAATTACAGTCCCTTCGATATCCTGACCGTCGATATTTAATTGACAATGGTTCCCTTTTCCTTTCCGTCTCACGGATATATCATATCGGACGCCGCGAAAGTCTCGAACGACTTGAAAGCCCTCCCAATCTTTTGGGATAATCGGTTCCACTCGTAATCCGGTCAATTCGGGTCGAATTCCGAGGATATATTGGGTAATCGCTACGTAATTCCAAGCCGCGGTCCCGGTCAGCCAGGAATTCTTCGCTTCGCCGGGAGTGGGTGATTCGGGTCCGGCAATCGTCTGGGCATAGACATAAGGTTCACAGCGATGAATTTCGCTGATCTCTTCACGAAAAGAAGGGCAAATTTTTAAATAATAATCTAGAGCCCGATCCCCGTCCCCCAGTTTCGTTTCGGCAATCATTATCCATGGATTTGTGTGACAAAAAACGGATCCATTTTCTTTGTATCCGGGAGGATATGATGTTATTTCTCCCAGATTGATATAGTAATGAGTAAAAGCAGGCCATAATAATGCAATTCCGTCTTTCCCGGACAGATACGCATTCAAAGAATTTAAAGCTTGCACGGCATGACCGTTGTCGAGCCCGATACCTGCCATAGTGCAGATCCCTTGGGGTTCGATAAAGATTTTTCCTTCGGTACAATGATGAGAGCCAACCGCAGCGCCTTGATCATCATACGCCCGTAAAAACCATTGGCCATCCCATCCCGCCATATCCGTAACCTTTGCCATCTCATTCGCATAACTACGAATCCGAGTTGATTTTTCTGTTTGTTGTAATATATCCAGAATATCCGCATAGGCATTGGCAGCCAGAACAAATAAACCGCCAATAAATACCGATTCGGCATTTTTGCCTTCTCTATTAGTAGTCGTCTGAAAAGATTGCCCGGGTGAATCCGAAAAGCAATTCAGATTCAAGCAATCATTCCAATCCGCTCTGCCGATAAGAGGGAGTCCGTGAGGCCCTAGTCGTTCTTTCGTATAAGAAATACAGCGGTCCAAATGCTCCAATAAGGGTTGTTCCGATCCAGGCTGGTTTTCGAATGGTACAGATTCTTCTAAAATGGAATAATCGCCCGTTTCACGTAAGTATGCGGATGTGCTCAATACCAACCATAATGGATCATCATTAAAGCCTGAGCCAATATCGTTATTCCCTCGCTTAGTAAGCGGTTGATATTGATGGTATGCCCCTCCGTTTTCCAACTGAGTCGCGGCAAGATCAAGTATCCGTTGCCGAGCACGTTCCGGATCCATATGCATAAATCCCAAAAGATCTTGATTTGAATCACGAAAACCCATTCCCCGCCCGATCCCGCTTTCAAAATAGGATGCCGAGCGAGACAGGTTGAATGTGACCATACACTGATATGCATTCCAGGTATTTATCATACGATCCACATGGTTCACCGGTGTCCGGACAGAAAACTTTTGCAGAATACCCTTCCAATAAGATTTAAGGTCCGAAAATGCCCGATCTACCCGCTCCGGATGTTCCCATTCACGAATAATGGGATAAACGGTTTTCTTATTGAGCGTATTCGATTCGGGAGGATCAAATTTTTGACTCCGGGGATTTTCATGATACCCCAGCAAAAAAATGATCCGGCGGCTTTCACCTGCGCTGAGATGGAATTGTACTTGGTGAGAGCCGATCGGCTGCCAAGACGTCGCAATCGAGTTGAAAGAAACTCCCTGTTCAACCGCTTGAGGTTGATCGAAGCCACGATAGAGTCCGAGAAACGCTTCTCGTTGCGTGTCAAAACCCGCTATCGGATCCGAACAGTGGAAAAATGCAAAATGATTCCGCCGTTCTCGATATTCGGTTTTATGGAAAATCGTACTCCCTTCAACTTCCACTTCTGCGATATTGTAATTACGTTGGAAATTGGTTGCATCATCTTGTGCATCCCACAAGCAGAATTCTATAAATGAAAATAAGGATAAATCGGCTTCCTCTTTTCGCCGATTTGTGATCGTAATATCCCAGATTTCGAGATTTTCGCCGATCGGAATAAAATAGCACCCCGAAAAGGCAATTCCTTTTCTCTCCGAAGCGATGACGGTATAACCCAATCCGTGCCGACAGCTGTAGTGATCCAAAGTTGATTGAACCGGTTGCCAAGTCGGCGACCAATAGTCGTCTGTTTGCCGATCTCGCAGATAAAGATATCTTCCTCCGCTATCCGCAGGAACATTATTATAGCGATAACGGGTCAGTCGACGTAAACGGGCATCCCGATAAAAGCAGTATCCACCAGCCGTATTTGAAATTAATCCAAAAAAATCTTCTGTCCCCAAATAATTAATCCAAGGCAGCGGTGTATCCGGTTGCGTAATACAATATTCAAGCTTCTCGTCGTCGAAAGTCCCGTAACGCATCTTCACCTCCGTTTATAAAGTGATTCTCTTTTTTTTATTGATCAATGATCAACGAATACAGTTTAAAAAGATCTGACTATTGATCTTTTTTTCCGCAAAATAGGTTAGATAATTGGTCAGGATGATTTCTGATTCTTGCCTTAGATCAGCCGGCCAGCCGGCAGCCGAAGCTTGAGAAAAATTGTGTGTTTGATAATAGCGAAAATATTTCAACGAGCGAGACGAAATGGACACGGTCCCGGATTCTTTCATGCCGCATTTCGGACAGACCACTCCGCCCAAAATGTTTGAAAAAAATTGTTGCTCTTCGTTAATTTCGTTACCGCACCGAACACAGGAATGAAGTTGCGGTCGAAAGCCGGCCAAATCAAGCAGTCTGAAGTCGAAATATCGCATTATCGGGAAATGATCGGTTATTCTTGAAAGACGGCGCATGGTTTCTACAGCCAGTTTATAAAGCTCAAAATTCGAATATTCCTCTGTAGCAAAACGATCCGTCAATTCCGAGACATAAGCCGCATGGCAAGTTGATTCCAAATTATCGGTCAAGCCGGGGAAACTCTCTATAGTAGAAACCTGACTGATAATCCAAGATGATCCTTTTCCTTGGACCAGCTGGGCTGAAATTATGGTAAACGGCTCTAAATGACCGGCCTTTCGGGAATTCATTTTTCGTACTCCTTTTGCCAAGGCCGAAATCTTTCCCCGATCGGGTGTCAATAATTTTACATATCGATCCGCTTCACCAAAGTCATTATGGCTGAGAACCAGAGCCTGAACTCGAACAGATCTTTCCATAACGTGCTATTTTCTGAGTGATTTCGGAGTGAAAGCTTCCGGTAAAAGTTCATCCACAGTGGCCTGTAAAATGATCTTTCCGCTTTTATCCACCATCACAACGTTCATATCCAATGCAAATTCCGCCATTACCTGCCTACAGGCACCGCAAGGAGACCCGCCATTCTCAGTTGCTATCACAATCGTTTCAAAATCCGAATCACCCTCGGTAATCGCATGGAAGATGGCGTTGCGTTCCGCGCAAATAGTGAGAGGATATGAAGAGTTTTCCACATTCACACCGGTGTAAATTTTACCGCTGCCTGTTCGCAGTGCAGCGCCCACCGCGTATTTCGAATAGGGCGCATAAGCTTTACCACGGACAGCCAATGCGATATCAATCAATTCCCGAAGGTCATTTTCACTCTTCATCCTGTTCACCTTCCTTGTTCGGCGAATCTTCTTCCAGCTTTTTTACATGGACACGCCTGATTCTGTTTCCGGATAACTCTTCAATGCGGAATATCCAACCTTCCACTTCGATTTCCTCATCACCGACCGGTACTTTACCGATCTGGGAGTAAAGGAAGCCGGCGAGTGTATCCGCGGATTCTCGCGTAATATGGGTCCCGAGAATTTCATTCACATCTTCCAAGTCGATTCTACCCAAAAGAGAATATTCGTTTTCACTGATTTCATTGATCAGCTTTTCTTCGCTGTCATCATATTCATCTCGGATTTCTCCGACAATTTCTTCTACAATGTCTTCCATAGAAACGATCCCGGCAGTTCCTCCGTATTCGTCGACAACAATCACCATGTGAATCCCGGAAGTTTGCATTTCACTCAATAAGTCACCAGCCTTTTTGGATTCGGGCACAAATAAAGCAGGCCTCAGATAATCCCGCAACGCGCGATTTTCCGGATTTTCCGTATAGATTTTTAACAGATCTTTTGCATAAAGAACACCGATAATATTGTCGATGTCATCCTCATAAACCGGCAAACGAGAATGTCCGGAAGCCAATACGATAGATGCCGCCTCTTCAAGACTGGTTTCGACATCTACCGCGGTCATATCAATACGAGGAATCATAATCTCTCGAATCAGTGTATCGCTGAAATGAAGAATAGAACGGACCATTTTTCGTTCATCTTCTTTCAAAGCGGCATTATCCGGAGCATTATTTACCCATTCTCTTAAATGGGCTTCCACTTCATTGAATGTATAATCGTTGCGAATATTATCGGGTTTAAAAGACTCATAAAACGAATAAAGCGGTTTAAAGAAAAAAACTGTCAAACGGGCAATACCATGAAAGTACTTTATCCATGAATCGGCATTTCGTGCGGCAATACCGCTGATCAATGCTTCCAAGAAATACAATACAAGCGGAATCAGAATGATACTCAATAATAAGAGCCATTGACTTCGATAGAGGCAGAAGCTGTCGTTAATCAGAATAAACGCAAAAATGGACACGATGACTGCATTTATTTTTGCAGCCAACCAGATAACATTCACTTGCTCGGGAGATAAAGCAGAAGCATTTTCCGCATTCTTCTCCTTTTCATTTTCTTCTGAAAAAATGTCGGGGCGCCTATTAAATCTGAATACGGAATAAATTACCGTAAACAGAAAATACAGAAATAAAAAAACAATTAAGAGTGTCAGATAATGGGAATTAATTTCGGACGGAGTACAACTTCCAGGTTCCATTAATTTTTTACCGGTTTACACCGATATATCAACCTTTCTACTATCGCTACACAAAATCATGTGCGATATAAAAATTATAACTGATTGAATTACATCATTAATGATAATGTTATTAGAAATTTGGCAATTAAGTTTTCCGCGTATAATTTGTAAATTGTTCGAAAAAGCTTTTTGCAAGTGGGAATAGGAGAGGAATTGAATGAATAAGAGTGCTCCGATCGGAATTTTTGATTCAGGAGTCGGCGGATTGACCGTTATGCGGAAACTGATTCAAGAGATGCCGGAAGAAAATATCATTTATTTTGGGGACACCGCTCGTGTTCCATACGGGAACAAATCCAAGGAGACGATCATTCATTACACTCGACAGATCGTCCGATTTCTGGAAAGTCAAAACGTAAAGGCGATCGTTATCGCTTGTAACACAGCAAGCGCTTATGCCTTGGATGATATTCGGCAGGAAACCAAAATACCGATCATTGGTGTCATCGAACCGGGAGCGTATGCAGCGGCAGCGGCAACCCGAAATGGGAAAATCGGTATTATTGGTACCTATGCAACGATACATTCCGGTGCGTACGAATCCTTTTTAAGCCAGATTAATCCGGATTTCGAAATTTATAAACAAGCTTGTCCTTTATTTGTCCCATTCGTTGAAGAAGGGCTTTTTGAGGATGATCTTACTGATCAGATTATTGCCCGTTACCTAACGGATATTAAGGGAGAAAATATCGATACCCTACTGTTAGGATGTACGCATTATCCGTTAATAAAGACAGCCATTGAGAGATTTATGGGAGAGAATGTGATATGTGTAGATCCTGGCTTGAACACCGCCGAAATGCTTCGGCAGATTCTTACGAAAAATGACCTTCTAAATACTTCTTTTTCTCAAGAAAAAGCAAATTATTTGTTTTATGTAAGCGATCCGGCTGCAAGAATGACTGAATTTGCCAATCAAATCATGCCTTTTTCTATCGGAAAAATACAAAAGATTAATATCGAAGAATATTAATCTGATTCTCAAGTCTTCAACGAGAACTTTGCTTATCAATCTTATCGAATATTCTTCAGAATAAGTCTTTTTATTCTGGTATTTTCTATTATTCTTTAACTTGCCGCATTAAATTCCATTTCACTGTTCATTCAAGTACGTTCCGAGTATAATTTTCCAGGTTTTATCGGATCGATCATTTCATATCATAAATATAGATAGATCAAAAATAGAATCATGCTTCTAAAATCAAATGATCTCGTAACGAAGAACGAGTGACCTTTTATGGGAGGAAAGAACAGGATATCCTTCTTTCTTCTTCTTTCTGTTTCGTTCTTTATCTTCCTGATTTTTTGTACTTCAATCTCTATATTTGCAGCATCATCCGATCAACAAATCGTTTGGCAGCTTGCTTATTGGAATACCTCTCAAACAGTTTGTACAATGATGATCAATTCCGAAATTCAGCCCGGGGAGCAGGAAATTTTAGAACAGTGCGGTCCCGAAGTCCTTTTCGAATGGCAGACGACACCACCGTGCGATCATATCATCGAAAATCAAAATTGCACCGGCTTGTTCCTTCGCAGAACCGGACCACTTATTTCACGCGATGAAATATCCGAAGAAAAATCCCCTGATCTAACGGGATCTTTCCCTCCGCTCCGCTTTGAATTGGTCAATTGTCAGCCAAATCAACTCTGTCCGCAGATACCGGAAATTCAAATCCGAATGGTCGATTCATCCGCTTTTACATCTTTCCCGATAAAGATCCGGATTCGGATAGGAGCTTTCGAAGGAGAATGTGAAAGTTCCGAATGCAGGGTACCGCTTCGTGTGACCGGTGAACAAGGGGAATGGCTTTATTACTGGACAATGAACTCAAACGGGGTGCAAAGTGCTCATCACCGGGTGAAATATCGGGTTTT
>DCTP01000147.1:329-9220 GCA_002329625.1 Leptolinea sp. UBA1437 | reverse complement strand
ATGGGGTTTATTTCCAGCCAGTTATAAACCGGTTTCCAAGATGCTGATCCGGCCGGATTCGAAAGACGACCTGATTACAAATAAACCATATGACATTCTTTGCGGCAAAATGATTTGGCACGGATTGGTTGATACGTCACATTGTCCGGGCTTTGGATTAATGGACGAGGAATCGGCGAATGCATGCGGTCTGGAATCTTGTTCCGGGAAATTATTTCAATGGCAAAACAAACAAAATGATCGGTTCTATGAAGCCGGAAAGAAATACAATGTTCCTCCTCGAGTGGTGAAAGGGATGGTGGCTCAAGAATCTCAGTTTTGGCCGGAATCAGACATTGAAGGAGAATACGGATTGGGGCGAATCACAATATTGGGAATAAAGATGTTATTAGATTGGTATCCAGCCTATTTCAACCAATTTTGTCATACGATCTTTAGAATGCAGCCCCATCGCTGTGGCAGCTGCTTTTCCGAAATGGAGCCGCAGGACCAAAATGTGCTGGTCGGAAGCCTGATCGCTAAAACAAATACAGCCGAGGAAATTGATCTGATTACCGCGGCTGTCAAGGCAAGTGCCAGCCAAATTGAACAAATAATTCTGAATACTTCCGAATTTCCGTTAGAAGAAATTACAGATTACGAGAGTTTATGGAAAATTTCGGTCGCCAATTATTATGCCGGTTCCGGATGCGTCCAACGGGCAATCGCAAGCACCTATCTTTACGGATACCCTTTGATTTGGGATACCGTTAAAAACTATTTCGGATACGGTTGTGAGAAAACAGTCGAGTATGTCGATCGGGTCTATTCTTTATGGGAATAAAGTTATTTGTTGAATTACGTCTTTACCAGATCTGCAAGAAAAACAAAGGAGAAGTTAGTCAGAAAAAGTAATGAAAATGCCACTTTAGCATAGACCCTATTTACAAAAACCTATTTTATTGAAACTCCCCTTTTTGTCATTTTCCCTTGACGATGGAAATTTGATTCACGTCGGTGCCAATTTCGTCATAGGACAATTCGAATTTCGCTGCTATAATAAACAAGTTTGTTTGCTTTCTACATCAAAATATTTTATAAAGGACAGACATGAATCTGAAAATCATCAATCAAGATGGTTGGGAAAAGAACGTGTCAATCGCCAAAACGGTTATTTTGCTCGGTCCCCAAGCAGGCAACGACATTTTTCTTCCGATTAAAGAGCAATTTCAAATCATTTATTCCGGTCCCGAAAAATCCGATATTAAAATTTTCCGTTTTAACTCGACTTCTTCAAGTGAAGATTTTTTCATTTTTCGGAACGGTGAAAGTATTCTCATACCCCCTTTAGAGGAAACGGAATTGCTTCCGGGTGATCGGATCCTAATCGGAAATTATCAAATCGAATTCGAAGAGACAACGATTGATAAATCGTTTGAACCGCAAACTTTGGAACAACAATCAAAAAGAAGGACGAATTATTGGATATGGATCGCCCTTCTTTTTATTCTCTTATTTGCTGTAGGATATTTTCTACAGCCGAAAATTATAAAATTCGTTTCCGACCAACCGACAAATACCCTGGAACGCGGAGATTCGGCGCAACTGAGTTGGGAAGTTTCGCCGTTCGTTACCTATTTGACGATCACATCCGATGAAGAAACCTTACCGGTTTCAAAAGCGGAANNGGAAAGAATTCAGGTATCACCCGAAAAAACAACAACCTATACTCTAACCGCTGAGAATCGGATTACTAGAATTATCCACCGCCCCCATCGAGCGGAACTGGTTTTGGCGGTAAATCAACCGGAATCCGAAAGCACTTTGAAAAGTGAAAAAATTTCCAAAAATGAATATAAGCTGGAATGGGAAGTAACCAGTACCACTCGAATGGCAACCCTCATTATCGGTGAAAATCAACAGGAACTAACCTCTGATCAGTATCACGGAAGTCAAACCGTTAAGATTCAGGAAGACACCCCAGTTCAGTTAATTTCCGAAAGTGAAATAGGAAAAGAAGTCAAAAATTTGGTTTTGAAAGCTGAAAATCCGCAAATGGAATTGGTCAAATTCATCATTTGGATTCGCCCCTCTGCTCCCAAACCGAACACGTCGCCAGTTCAACGGATAGACAGTTCGGATGGATCCGCTGACGAATTTACCGCCAAATATGCCGAGCTGGTTCCCGATCCGAACAGTATAACGGGTTATAAAATCGTTCGATATGAATTTGATCGGCAAATTATTTCCGGCGAACAGATTATGCTCGAATGGGAAGTGAAGGATGCTGAAACCGTTTTGCTGGAACCTTTATCGGATCAATTTGTTTCTCAGAAAGGGGCTCAATTCTATTTTCCGACCCAATCAACGAATTTCACCCTTTCGGTTTCGGATGGAAGCCGGCTTAAATCTTATACCTTGCCTATTTCCATCCGCTCGGAAAAGAACACCGAGGCTGTCGCACCAAAAATCGACCTTTTCGATGCCAATCCTATTACACTCACGCAGCCGGGGAAGACAACTTTATCTTGGTCAGTCTCTGGAGATTGGACCCGTATTCAACTTATTGCGTCCGGTGCCTCCTTCGATTCCCTTCATCCCGACACAAATAATGAAAATGCCACTCCTTTAACGATTTCTCAAAACAGCGGATCCATTCTCGCCGATTATCTCGCACCGGCCGGGTTTCTCTCTTTGAACCTAAAAGAAAACGCCTCTTTTATTTTGAAAGCTTGGAATGGGAATCTTTCAAACAGTTCGATCGTCAATGTCCGGGTGAATCCGTCGGATCCTCCCGCCGTCTTAAAATCATCGGACCTGAAAATCACCGCAATTTTCACCGATTCGGGCAATTATACGGTCGGAGACACAATAACGGTGAGTACCGCTTTCGATGGGTTGTCCTCAATAGACTCTATTCCAAGCGGCACAATTTTAATCAGTGATGGACTATCCAATTGCGTCATTACGCTGCCGAAAAACAGTTGTGATTTGAATTTACGTGTCGCCGGAAATCGAACGATAACCGCTCAATATTCCGGAAATGCCAGTTACCGGTCAGCCCAAACCTCTCAAAACATTAACGTAAGCGCTGAGAATAAAATTCTTCTGGATATCCGGCCTTCTCTATTTCCTGAGAAATCGATCTATACAGTCGGAGAAGAGATTACCATCACCGCCAGTCTTCCCGATTTTTTGTCGGATCAACCTGCCGCAACCGGATCATTGTTTATAACCGACGGAATCTCCAATTGCTTATTGACGCTTCCCAGAAACAATTGTGAATTAACGATTCGCGCTGCCGGGAATCAAATGATCACGATCAATTATTCCGGAGATGAGGATTATTACCCTGCTCAGGCGAATATCAGCATTCGTGCTGAAAATCAGATCCCTTCTGCAACGCCGAGTCCGGATCCGACTCAGACACCGGTCATCACGCCGACTATCGAACCGAAAGACCTCTCATTGAAAATCGCCGGCGTTTATCCACAGAAAAGCTCTTACCATATCGGTGATCAAATAGATATTTACATCGATCCGGATTATGATGCGTTAAGATCCGATTTTCCGAAAGAGAAAATCCGGATCAGCGACGGTTATGCCACTTGTCTTTTTTCTGTGGAAAGCCAAAATCATTGTTCGCTTCAATTGATCGATCCGACCGCTACAAAAATTACCGCAGCATTCCCGGGAGACGGATTCTATCTCCCCGTAACATCAGAGCCTTGGATCATCAAAGTGGAAGAACCCCCGAAAGCCAAAACGACCACTTCAATTCTCAATTTAAATCCGGTCAAGGATAAATACCAAATCGGCGATGTCGTTCGAGTCTATGCCGCAACCGAGCCCGATCAATCCTCGGGAATCCCGATTACGGGTACGATTACTGTCAGCGATTCATACAATTCTTGCGCCATTTTATTACCCGACCAAAAATTTTGCGATTTGACACTTTCAAATGGACTTGCAAAGGAAATTACGGCGATTTTTTCGGGTGATGATATCTATGCATCTTCCGTCTCATCCGTTACCCCGATTCAAATTTCTATGGTCGAAGTTTCGGCAATCTCCGTTCAGGCCATGCAATATTCCGATTGTGAACATTTCATGCCTGATCCGAATCATGTGATCCCTCTGAAAACGGACACTTCTGTTGTACCTGAAGAACACTATTTTAATTTGGACGAACAATTTCCGGTCGGCAGTGGTTTTTATGTAAATGCAATCGTTCGTTCGAAAGTTGGTCACCTCGATACCTCTCCCGGAACCTTCAATGCAAAAATTTGCAGTAAAGAAGATCCGGATTCCTGCATAATTTCTGATACGGTTGAAGCCGTACGAAATCAAGATGATTTTACACAGGCAATGGGAAGGCTTGAAATCCCGCCAATATATCGTACGGGAAAACATCTCCTGACAATCACTTTTACGAGTGATCCCGAACTTTACGGTACAGAAACAGCCACTTTTAGTCTCTGGAATGTCCAAAGAGGTCAATTGGTACTGACGCCTCATTCCGTACCGGAGCCGGATCCAACCTATGAAAATTACCTGTGGAACAACCTGACGGCAGCAGAGAAGAATTCCACGGATTATTTATTCGATGCATATTTACTGAAAGGAAATAACCTCCAATGCCCGGTTGCCCTTCAATCTTCGTTGTATGAAAAACCTTTCGGCATTACCTTGCAGGTTGAAGTAGATCCTGCCCTTTCCGGTGCAACAATAACCGATTCGGAATGGAAAGCAGCGATTCTTGCGAATGGCTATGAATCCGCAATGGTGGACAAACTTCAGCCGAACAGCATGCTTTGGGACAGAAATACCTGCCGGTGGGAAACAAATAACGAGAGCTGGTTTGTGCACTGCAGTGATGTCGGAATCTCCGAACCGTCAACGATCCGTTATGCTTTGGATTATTCGGACCCGAATTATATAATCCGGAATCGACAAAATCCGGCGGATGATTTTTCTGCCGCTACGATCCGGGTCGCTATCGGGAAAAAATTGACTTTCATTCATTCTGCCGAGCTTTCAGGCGCATTAACTCCCAATACTCCCTATTGGATCAATTATGAAGGATCAAGCTTCAGTTGGTTCGCATCAAGCACAGCATGCGATCAGGAACCTTACCAAGGCGACTACGTTACCAATTCATCCATTCCAGCCGACAAGATAATTCACATTCATCTTTTTCCGCTCTCTAGGGCGGCATTGGATTCAAATTTCAAATGGGAGAGAATTCCCGCGGAAGTAAAAATCGATTACACGCCCGCAGATAATCCGTTCACGGTTTTGAGTACTTATCACGGTATTTGTGGAAGTTGTTCCGGAAAACCCTTGAAAAATTTTGAATTTATTCCCAACGAAGGATGTATTCAAACAGCTTCTGGACAAATCGCAATTTCTCCAGAAGAAGGCACTTTGCTTGCCGGAACAGCCTGCCCGGATGGACAACCGAAAATGACAGGAATTCAATCAACATTTTGCCAACTTAATTTTCAAAGCGCATCCGAAATTCGCTTATCTTTTTCGGGAAACGATGACTATCAACCAACTGATCGACTAGTCACTCTCAACATAAGTGGAATATCCGCGAGCGGTTCCGAACAATCCGTCCGATTGATGTCTGCCCCCTCAACGCCAAATCCTTCCTCCGAACCACAGCCGGTAACGATCCTTCCCACATTCACCGATAGTCTCGGAAATGTGGTTTATGAGCATTACGTGGGCGAAAAATATATTCTCCGATTGCAATCCTCCGTTCCATTGAATGAGAATATCATGCTGATTGCCGACCTTCCCGATATCTTTTCAACGGATTCGCTTGATTCGGATCAAAGCAGCTGCCTGAAATCGATAGACTTCGAAGAACATCAACTCAGGATCGCGGGATCGAATTTCACGGGAGAGAACAATACTTTCGTCTGTGAAATCGTCTTCAAACAACCGGTTTCTCCCGGAACAATCCAGACCATTTCCTTCATCCTCGAAAATATGAATGAGAAAACAAATTATCGGATGATTCCGTTCAGTTGGAGCGGCATTCCTCAATCCGTATCCAAGAAAGAGGTATCAATCGAAGCAGCAATCTTAAACGACAATGAAACAATTTGCGATAATTTAAACCCCTTTTGCGGAGCAATGTATCCATCCGAAAATTATCAGTTAAAGTTGAAATTACCTCTTCCGAACTCTCCCGCTGAAAATCAGAAAAAAGTTATTTTCCATATCCGATGGCCCGAAGGAACGACCATCCGGAACGAAAATTCAGTTCTCGGCTTGAACTGTGAAATCGATTCAGAGAACCAAACATCTTTGGAATTTTCGAATCCATCAGGAGAAACGAATCTTGAAACTTCCTGCTTTTTCAGTCTGAATAATCTGTTGCTTGGACCGACACACAGCATTCGAATTTCCGTCGATTCTGAATGGTATCAAATAAAAGCGACAGAATTGGAACTTCCAACAGCTCTTTCAAAACGCAATATTACCTTGAGTCCCTCTCTTCAACTCTGGTTTGATCCTTCATCGGCTACGGAATCGATCGAACAGATTGAAAATCAGCAGATTTCCAAACTTTATCGAACGGACCTTACGGATCCGAATCGTCAACAAAATGACGCAGCGGCACCTGCTTTCTATACGTTGAATATTTCTGTTGCCGGTATGCCTGAAGATAGGTTCCCAGCACCTGATGAAACCATCCTCGTTCAATGGAGTCTGTTTGATCAATTGGCAGCCGAGGATGATTTACCTTCTTGTTTGATCCCATTGGGAGACGGAGACTACCAAATGACATTCAATTCCGATTGGACTGCGGGTTGTTCTTTCCGAATTCCCATTGATTTCCCCACAAATTTAGCAATGTCTCCTTTGAGAATTCAATTTTTATCACCTCTTTATCCGACGGAGACTTCTATATCGGTAGCCCCGGAACCTTTTACGGTTGAAACAGCCAAGGCTTTTGTAACTGTTCCGAACCAAATCCGTCTTTCTGAAAATCAGCAAATTGCAGCGGATATAAATTCTGCTTCAGCGCCTCTTTCTCCGTATGCAGCCGCATTGATCAGACGGTTGCGGGGAGATCTTTTTGGGATTCAATGGGAATACAAACAGAATTTGGATTGCGGCGACGCTTTGAATCAAAGCAAAGATTTTCTATATACCTGTAATTTCAATTTTGATCGGCTGCCATCGGAAAACTTCGAATCAACGGTTCAGCTGGAGGTGAGACCGACGGGAATCGAAAAATTGCTGGAAATCCAATTGCTGTCCGCATCCAGCGGTCAACCGCAAGATTCTTTCCCATTTTTACCAATCAAAAAAATCCCCGCCGAACTGACAGTCAGCCCCATTTATTCGCCCGAATCTCCCGATATTCCTTTGACATCAGTCCCCGTCGGAACAAATGCACAGATCGATATTGGCTTCAACGAAAACTCACAGCCTTTTTCTATCGAAAACCTGATCGTGACGCTCGAAGGCACTCCATTGGAAACTTGTTTGATGAACGGGAACAATTCCGTTCGTTGTACATTGCCGACGAGCTGTTCCGATCTCTCTGAAAATCAATCCTGTGAACGAGATTTAACGATTACTGTCTGTTATCAAGGGGATGAAGTCCATGAAAGCAACCAACCGGTCAGTATTTCTTATCGAATCGTCCGTTATCCGATCAATCTTGAACCTTCGAAGAATGCCTTTTTCCAATCTGACCTCTTGCAGCATATTGAGCAATATAATGAAGAGAATGGGAATTGGCTTCCGTCATCGATTACGATCGGAAATACCACATTTGATTCATATTTGGTCCGGGAGACCCTTTCACTTTCCGGGCAGTCTGAGCCGGCTGCTTATCCGTTTTTTGTCAATTATTCATTAAACGGGTTTCAATCCGCTCAACCTCTTCCGGAAAATTTCTGGTTGGATCTGACCGTCGGAAAATCTTCCGGTGGAGTAATCACCGAAGAAATCATTTCTATTCCGCCGACATCGGTCAATCCGAATGAATCCGAAATTTTATTCTCACTCGATTTCGGCTCGAACCTTCAGAATACGAATGGTTATCAACAGAGCCGACAATTCGATGAGGCATTTGAAATTCATAAAATTGAATTTCGATATGCCGGAGATACTTTGATCGCTCCAGCCTCCGTTTCCTATCAACCGGAAGGATTCGAGTTCCCGATCAAATTGATTTCGATGTTTGAAACCCGACTCAGTTTCCAAACCGAATCCCTTGATTTCGGCGGAACAACACCGGTCCCCGGAATCGATCAATATATTCTCTTCTGTTCTCAGCCGGCAGCTCCATTAACCTGTGCCGCCGATCCGACCGTTCCGGAAACGGGCTGTTGGGGAAATGTTACGCTCAATCTTTTGTTGAATCCGCAAATCGCAGCCGCACCGGTTTTTGCACCGCGTTGTTATTTAGGAGGAATTCGTATCGATAACGGATTCGACCAAATCTGGCTGGGAGATTCACTGAATCAGACCTTTTATCCGTGAGGAGGGATTTCAACCAATCGCCCGTTTTTGAAGGATTCTGTTGTTGCGAAAGCAATCTGAGTAGCTTTGGTTCCGTCATAGACAGTGACAGCCGGTTTACGCCCTTCTCGGATACAATTTACGAATTCCTGCATTTCCGAAAGGTATGCTTCCGCAAATCGTTCCGGAAAGGCTTCAACGCATTCGGTAACCACCCCCTGCTCGGAGTACAACATTGCCAGATTTTTTTGTGGAATCGGACTGATGCGAATCGCGCCTTTGGTCCCGACAATTTCTGTCTCGATATGATAGCCATGAGCTGCTGTTCGCCCGCTGTGAATGGTTCCCATCGCCCCGTTTTCGAACCGGAATAAAGCGCAACCCGCTTCCGCATCCCCCAACGCAGCAAATTGCGGAAA
>DCTP01000147.1:0-148 GCA_002329625.1 Leptolinea sp. UBA1437 | reverse complement strand
AACATAAAGACCTTATCGGGATGATTTTCAACCGCTTTTTCCGCCAAATAGCATTCCTCAACGGAAATTCCCAACGGTTTTTCACAGAAAACGTGCTTGCCGGCATTTAAAGCTGCCGTCAATTGATTGCAATGTTCGCCTGAGGTGG
>DCTP01000112.1 GCA_002329625.1 Leptolinea sp. UBA1437 | reverse complement strand
TTTCATTTACTAATAATGATTTTTTGACAGAACATTATTGACAATTATCCCAACTGCGGATAACTTCCTTTTTGGTATTTTTATATTGATATAAATTCAAAAGGATTGCTTAAAAAATTATTGGCGAATATATTCCTGAATGCTTTTAAAAGCATTTGCCCGGTCGGCTGAGTCGGGCGTTTCGCGAAACAGAAGATCCCAAAGATTTTTATAGTATTCCCAGGTTATATGAGGTTGAGCGCTTCCTTTTTTGGTTAATTCGGCAGCGAAATCCCATTGCCCGGTCATCGCAGCGGACCGGATAAAAGGGGTCAGTTCCACCGGATTCTTCATATCCATATTCGCTGCCACCGCCTCTTTATAAAGCTCCAACGCTTTGTCGTAATTCATCAGGTCAACTTCTCTGGCTGCATTTTCATAGTAATAGCACCAGTCATGGCGATAATCGGAACCGAAAACGCCTTCCGGCATTTTATAGTCCGAGTCATACAAAATTCGACTTTTATTTTGGTATTGAATAAGATTTTTTGTAACCGGTTGAATATATGGATTCTTTAGATCCGCTTCATCCAAAACCCATAGGCAACGATCCCATTCCGGCTTCGTCAATACCAAAAAGTCTCCAAATTGTGCTTTGAAGTTATAAATCTTATTGGCATAGGTGATCGGAAGTTTCTGATCCAATTCGGTCTTGTAATCGCCTTCGCCTACCACCAAATACCAATAAGGTGTCGGATTATAACCATCATTTTTTCCGTACATTTCAAAAACCATTGCACCGTCAGCCCAACCGCCCATAAATGAAGCGATAATCGCATCTCCCAAGACCGCGGTATTCGCTTTCAGATCCGGTGCTCGCCATTTCATTTGCCATTGGAAGTTTTGTTGGGATTCCCAAGCATTCCGATAGTAAATCGAATTTTTTATCTGAAAAAATACACAAATTCCGCAAAGGAGAGACAGAAGGATAATTTTTTTTCGAAATCCTTTGAGGTAAACGGCAATAAAAGCCGTGAGAGCCAACGAAATTCCCCAAAAACTCGGGATCAAAAAACGATCATGATAAAGAAATTGCGTAGAAGGGCTTTTATCGATTGCTATCCCCGGCAAATATCCCAACAGAGTCGCAAAAATCCCCACCAGGAGAATTTCTTTCCCCTCTTCATTCTCATCGAAAAATCCATCTGTTTTTCGAATCTTTGAAAATGCGATAATTAATATTGCGGATATAAACGTTCCGATTATTAAAGCTACTCTTATACTGGGAATACTCAAATCGATATTTGCTGGATCCAAACTCCGATACCAAATTCCCCACACCGATTCGGTCATATATTGGATCAGCATTTGTATCAAATAGAAAAACAGATCAATGAAATCGGGATGTTCGCTGAACAAATTAATCTCATTCCGATCATGAATCATCTGAGGCATGATGGCAAAACGCCAAACAATATATGCAAAAAGAATTCCCCAATATGGAAGAACGATTTTAATTGTTTGAGAAAATCGCTTTCGCTTTGAGTATTGTCGATCGCGTAGCGCAAACCAAATCAGAACCACTCGAATAGCTTCCAACGATAAAAGATATTCCGTCATCATTAATTGAGCTGCGGAAAGCAGGTAAGAAAGAAGAAAGAAAATGATCTTTTTCCGCTTCGAATCAGTACGGATTGCTATTATCGTCAATAGAAAAGATAATATAAGAAAGGCATATTGAACCCAATTTTGGTTATAAGCAATGCTGAACGCCTGATGTTTAAAGAAAGGAAAAATCATAAATAGAATTGCCGAATAAGCGGCAATATCTTTTCTGGAAGGCCATAACTTTCGAATCAATAACCAATTAAAGACGCCGCCTAAATATCGCCAAAATAATGAGTAAATCTGCCAACCTAATCGGTTATTCCCGACAATCTTAAATCCCAATCCGATAACCCATGGAAGCAATCCGGGACGACTGTCTACCAACGAATAATTAATCAGCCCCTGAATTCCGCCCTGATCATATGCTGTCAAATAAATCCAGTCATCCAAATAAAATCCATATCGCGGAACTTGAATAAACCAAGTAATTCCCATTATTAACAGTAAAGTCAAAGGGAAATATTTGCCGATTATGAATTTTTCTGCTTTTCGCATAAATGCTCCGAATTCGATATCTCTCTCACTTAAGTAAATGAGATTCTCAAATTATATCCAAGGATCACCTTATTGATCGTTCTTAAAGGAAGAATAAGCGTAAGATTATGAAATTCGAAAAAATTTTCATTATTTTGTGGAAATTCCAATTCTTTCTTAAAGAAAAACAATGGATCTTTCTATATATTTTATAAGAAATTCTCTTGTTCCTTTCAAAACCTTGTTATGAATAAAACAAATAATTTATAATTGTTATGCGAAGGAATTTATTAGAAAATTTGACCTATTTCATTGTTTGTTATTGTTTTCAGGAAGGCTTAAAAAAATATGTTGCTTGATGATCTGCTTGCCGGTTTGCCGGATAACTATACGCAAGCCGACAAAGATTTGGTGGAAAAGGCTTATTATTTTGCCGAAAAGGCACACGAAGGCCAAAAAAGGGCTTCGGGTGAGCCTTATTTTACCCATTGCGTTGCTGTTGCTATGATTTTGAGCGAACTGAAAGTTCAAAGCGCCGCAATCGCCGCCGGCCTTTTACATGACACCGTTGAAGATACAAATGTGACCTTAGAAGATATCCGGGCAAATTTTGGTGATGAAATCGCTAAATTGGTCGATGGTGTTACCAAGTTGACCAATATTCCCAAAACAAACGATTACGAAAAAAATTTCTCGCCGCAAAACAAGAACGATAACGATCCGATTTCCGTTGCCGATGAAATCGAATTGGGTATCCAAGATTCGGCTGCAATGAGAGATCGCAAACGTCAATTGAAAAATGAGACATTACGAAAGACATTTATCGCGATGGTGGATGATGTGCGAGTCATCATCATCAAACTCGCCGATCGTCTCCATAATATGCGGACCCTCAGCCATGTCAGTAAGGAAAAGCAGAAACGAATTGCTCAGGAGACATTGGATATTTATGCTCCCTTAGCAAACCGACTCGGAATTTGGCGGATAAAATGGGAGCTGGAAGATCTTGCCTTTCGATATGTTCATCCGACTGAATACGCCCAAATTGCCGAGAATTTAGCAACAACTCACGCAATTCGCGAAAAGGAAATCGAAGAGATAATCGAGAGACTGAAAACGGTTATGGAGAGCGTAAAAATTGACTGCGAAATCACCGGCAGGCCAAAACATATTTACTCGATCTATACAAAAATGATCGACCGAAATAAACCGCTCGAAATGTTAAGGGATTTACGGGGCGTTCGCTTGATCGTAAAAGATGTTCCGTCGTGCTATACCGCTTTAGGACAGATCCATACCCATTGGCGACCGATTCCCGGTGAATTTGACGATTACATCGCTGTCCCGAAGGATAATTTTTACCAGTCTTTACATACCGCCGTCTATTATGATGACGGCAAACCGCTCGAGGTACAAATTCGTACCCCGGAAATGCATCAAAATGCCGAGTATGGTATCGCTGCCCATTGGCGCTATAAAGAGCATACCAAAGCTGATCCGGCTTTTGAGAAACGCCTGGATTGGTTACGCCAGCTGATGGATTGGCGAAAAGATGTGGAAGATGCCGGTGAATTTGTAGAAGGCATGAAATCGGATGTCTTTCAGGACAGAGTCTTTGTTTTTACTCCGCGCGGAGATGTGATCGATCTTCCGATCGGTTCTACGCCGATCGATTTTGCATACAGTGTCCATACGGAAGTCGGTCATCGTTGCAGAGGAGCCAAAGTCAACGGCAAAATGGTCCCGTTGAGCTATCGTCTGAAAACAGGAGATCAGGTTTCGATTATCACAACGAAACAAGGCGGACCGAGCCGTGATTGGTTGAATCCGAATCTCGGGTTGGTGAATACCCAACGCGCCCGCTCAAAAATCCGAGCTTGGTTTAAATGGCAGGATCGCGAACAAAATCTTACTCAGGGAAAAGAAATCGTAAAAAAGGATCTTCAGCGGTTGGGACTCAGCGATATCGATATGAATGAAATCGCAAAGGAGTTGGATTTTAAAAGCACCGACGACCTTTATGTGGCAGTCGGTTGTGGCGATTTATCTTCGATGCGGGTCATCAATAAAATCAACGAAGGGCTCAAAGTCAGCCCGCTACAAATCTTACAACCGAGATCCGTACCGACCGATAAGACAAAATCTTCGGGCATTACCGTAATCGGAACCGGAAGCATTTACACAACCTTTGCGAAATGCTGTAATCCGGCTCCGGGTGATGATATCGTCGGCTATATCACAAAAGGACGTGGAGCAACGATCCATAAAGCGGATTGCCCGAATATTATTAGAGTAAAAAACCGAGAACGATTAATCAATGTCTCATGGGGAACGCCGGAACAACGATATCCGGTTACGGTAACGGTTCGTGCTTATGATCGGCAGGGATTAATCAACGATATTACCAATTTACTGGTCAGCGAAGATGTAAATCTTGAAAATATCAATGTTAAAGTCGCTCATAATTATGCGAATATTCAAATTGTGCTGGATGTCCTCAATATCGTTCAGCTCAGCAGAGTCCTAACCTTGATTGAAGGTTTACCGAATGTAGTTGAGGCTTATCGGAATAAACCCGGTTAACCGGGCTCGATTAACCCCATAATTCTATATGCTTCATTGATCTTTTTCGCCAGAATATTCTTAATCACTTCCCAACAAAAAATATTAATAAAATTTTTATACTTTCCCCCTCTTTTATCCTTTACATAGAAAACCGTATAGGGTAGAATAGCGCAAAATTTGCTAGTCGACGTTGAATACTTTCGGCAAATTTATAGAGAAGAGGTTTAACAATGGCAAGAATTCGATGCAAATATCTTGATTGCGCTTTTTTGGATGAAAACTACTGTACGGCGGCTTTAATAGAGCTGGACTCGGATAAAGGTTGCCTCACTTATTCCCCTGTCGCTGAAACTCCCGTTGAAGATGATTGGGAAGAAACGGAAGAAGTTGAAGATTGGGAAGATTTGGATGAGGATGAAAAAGAAGACGATCTTTGGATAGATGATGAGGATGATGAGGAAGAGGAGTTTTAATCAGTAGGAATCCGATTCTTTTTATACAAAAGAATTCGGTGGTCTTTACCAATTTCCATAACTGAACATTGATCCGATTGATGAGTTTAAAAAGGGATATGCGGTGAGAAATCGCATATCCCTTTTTAAAGACCTGTACTATACAAAAATAAATAATGAATTGGATCAGAAATAAAAAAATCCGAAAGAGATTCTTCGGATTTAAGTAAGCTGGGGACAAAGGATTCGAACCTCTACATACAGATTCAGAGTCTGCTGTCCTACCATTAGACGAGTCCCCAATTCTTCGGCGTTTTGTATTCTATCACCATTAAAAAAATCCGTAAAGTGAATCGCCTTGACTGTGTTGTTATTCAGCAATCAGGTCATCCCGTTAAATTCTTGTCGATTCCGTTATCCCTGCTAAAGAGAAAAAAGAGAGAGGATAATACCGGTCTTGCATTTGAACCGGATGAGATTATCACGATACTATAGGCTTAAGGGGATAAACCTCCTTAAGCCCATAGAAATTATTCCTTTCTTTATGACCAAATTGAGGATAAAAACACGGCCATTTCATTCGTACAGTCTTCGGCTTGCGGAAATTCTCCGGTATGCTCAAAAAAGGCATGCCCCATTCCCTGATATCGAAAAAAAGCCACCGGGATACCGGTTTTTACCAATCTCTGGCAAAAAAATTCCGCTTCCTGACGAAGATAATCATATTCACCGACGGCTAAGAAAGTCGGCGGAAATTTCGCAAAAGCCGGTGCTTGCCAAGGAGAAAGCAATTGGCTGTAGGTATCGGTTATATCTCTGATATACATCCAAATGATGCGTCCGACGGTATCTTTGATATCGTGCACCATTAGCAAAGCGGTATCTTTCCCTTCATTCATCTCATATACATCCCATGTCCAACCAAAATTGATATCCGGTCGAAGAACAATGGCCGGATAAAGTAAAAGTTGAGCTCGGATGATACCTTCATTATCCAACAAGCAACAAGCCATCGAAAGATTTCCTCCCGCCGAATCACCGGAAACCGCGATTCTTTGAGGATCAATATTTAAAAGTTCCGCATGAGAATGAACCCAGCGAATCACGCCCCAACACTGCAATAATCCTTCCGGAAAGCGATGTTCCGGAGCTAACCCATAATCGATTGAGATTACAACAGACTTTGCCCGCTCCGCCAAGAGACGACAGGCATTCTCGACCACTTCCGTCGAACCTCCAAAAAAACCTCCGCCATGTATATAACAGATAAGCGGAAGAGTTCCCGAGATATCCGGCGTATAGATGAGAATAGGAACATCACCGTTCTCGGTGTTAATCGTTCTGCGATTCGTTTTCACACCTCGGCTCAGATCGGCATTTTGACATCCCATTGCATCCCGCAGAATCCGAACTTCCTCTGAAGTAATTCGGCGATAATCTTGAACTTGATATCCTTTCGGAAGGTTGCGAAACCAGTTTGCCGCCCGCGGATCAACCACACCGGGACGATCTGTCTCCGGTACCGGTTTAACATGAATTTTCAGACCGTTTTTTTGCTCGATATGTCCGGATGCGGCAAGTCGTTCCAAGCATTCCCGATAATCCATAAATTCCCCCTACTCCTCTTTGCTGAACTTTCGCATATCGAAACTGACGGCGATGATAATAATCAGACCTTTTACAACCCATTGCCAATAGGAGCTTAAGCCGATAAATGTCAGACCGTAATTGATAATATTGAAAATCAAAACACCAAAAAAAGTTCCGAAAACAGTCCCCACACCGCCTGTCATGGAGCAGCCGCCTACGATGCAGGATGCAATCGCATCCATCTCGTAACTGTTGCCATAACCGCTTGTGGCNNCCGGTTCGAGCGGCTTCCAAGCAACCGGCCAAGCCATAACAGGCACCAGCCAGTGCAAACGTAATCATTTGAATTTTATAGACATTAATTCCGGAAACACGCGCCGCTTCCTGATTGCTTCCGCAGGCAAATATTTCCCGCCCCAAACAAGTCCTCGTCAACAATAAGTGTTGAAAGATACAGACACCAATAGCAATATAGATGATAAAAGGTACACTCAAAAAACTTCCCGTCCCAAGATTTGAGAAAGATTTGAGGAATCCTCCCAACGGTTGGGAATTGTTCGGCGGTTTGTTGCAATATAGCTGATTCGCACCGTATGCGATCATCATCACCGCCAATGTAGCCAAAAAGGAAGGAACTTTCAATTTTGCTGTAGTAAAACCATTCATAAGCCCGACAATCAAGCCGATCAAAACCGCGGCGATCACCGGAACGATCAAAGGCATCTCCGGAAGGTTCGGCCAGAATTTAATATAATAATCAGACTTCTGTGCCAATGATCCCGCGACAACAGCAGCTAAACCTACCGTTCGACCGCCGGAAAGATCAGCCGCTCCTGAAACAAGAATATACATACAGCCCATCGCAACGATAATGCGGGTTGAACTTTGCATTAAAATATCACGAATGACTCTGAATGAAAAAAATTTCGGGGACATCATGCCGATAATGACAATCATTATTAACATAATGATATATAAGGCATAATTCATAAAAAAATGTTGAATGCTGAATTTTTTCTGTTTTTCCATCAGTTTAGTACCTTTTCCGCGTTCTTATAGGAGCTGGCCAAATACATCACATTTTCCTCTGTAGCCTTTTCTCCTTCCAAAATTCCCGATAAATGCCCCTCGCACATCACGGCAATCCGATCTGACATTCCCAAGAGTTCCGGCATCTCCGAACTGATCATGATGATCGTTTTCCCTTCGCTTGCCATCTTCTCCATCAAAGAATAAATCTCATATTTTGCGCCGACATCAATTCCGCGTGTCGGTTCATCAAGAATAAGAATATTCGGATCAATCAACATCCATCGTGCCAAAACGACCTTTTGTTGATTTCCACCTGATAGAAACCGAATTTCAGTCTTAAGAGAAGGGGTTTTAATAGAAAATGCTTCCGCAAATCTCGCCGCATCCGCAGCACGTTTTTGGTTATCAAGAAAAATCCCCTTCTTATAAACGGATGTATCGGCAGATTGTTTGGCGATAACAATATTTTCCAGTACCGAAAATCGCGGAAAAATTCCGCTCTTTCGACGATCCTCAGTCAAAAGGGCGATGCTGTTTTGAATAGCATGTTCCGGTGATTTAACGATTACGGACTTCCCGTTGATTAAAATTTCTCCCTCGGAAATTGCCCTTAATCCGAAAATCGATTCGACTAACTCAGTCCGTTGTGCTCCAACCAATCCTCCGATACCGAATATTTCACTGCGACGAACGCTCAGGTTAATATCGCGGAAACCGCGTGAACCGGCACTTGTAAAATGGCGGATTTCCAAACATACCTCTTCTGCCGGTCGATGCTTTTTTTCCGGAAACCGATTGCTCATTTCACGACCGACCATTCGTTTCACGATCAAATCGGTATTCAAATCAGCAGCCGGCCATGTTCCGACAATCTTCCCGTCCCGCATAATCGTTACATTTTGTGCGATCTCCAGAATCTCATCGATCTTATGAGAAATATAGATAATTGCGACACCCTTCGCCGTCAGTTTTCGAATAATATGAAATAAGAGATTCGTTTCGGCTTCCGTCAAGGAAGAAGTCGGCTCGTCCATAATAATAATTCGGGCATTATATGAAACCGCTCTGGCAATTTCGAGCATTTGGCATTGTGAAGCCGACAAGTCACCGGCTTTAGCATACAGATCTACATTGATTCCCAGATCATCCATTAAGGCTTTGGTATCCTGATACAATTTTTTATCATCGACCCAATGAACACCGAAAGCTTTACGATAAGGGATCCGCCCTATCCAGACATTTTCCATCGCCGATCTTGTCCTGATGGATTGCAGTTCTTGATGAATCATAGCTATCCCGTGATCCAATGCTTCTCTCGGATTCGTTAACTGTACCGGCAGTCCGTTGATAAATATTTCTCCTTCATCAGGATGATACATACCAAAGGCACATTTCATTAAGGTCGATTTTCCGGCTCCATTCTCTCCCATCAATGCATGAACACTCCCCGGTTCGACGTAAAAATTAACATGATCCAGCGCTTTAACACCCGGAAATGACTTGCTGATATTCTTCATTTCTAAAACATATTCGGAATCTTTCATTTGCTTCTCCTGCTTGATATTATGAAGCAGCCGGAATAACCGGCTGCTTCATGTACATTAGACAGCTTTCGTAATCAGAAGCTAGGATCGGTAATATCATACTTTGCGTCTTCGATATTATCCTTAGTTATCGGAGTGTAATTGATCCAGATACGATGACCTTCAACTTCAACACCATCCATCCCTAACGCCTCGGTGGAAACTTCCTTGCCGTTTTCAAGTAGCCACATTGTTTTATAGATCGCCTTCCCCAATTTCACCGGATTATTCAAAGAGGTAACCAGCAGCGTGCCTTCTTTCAAAGCATCAACACCTACCGCTGTCGCGTCAACACCGCAAACAGGAATATATGTTTTTTCATCTTTGAAGAAACCGCCGGCTTTCAGAGCCTCAATAGCACCCAACGCCATATCATCGTTGCATGCAAAAACTGCATCGATATCATCACTATAGTTTGCTAACAACGCCGCAACCATTTCCTGGGCTTTTCCTCGATTATATTCAGCAATCAACTCACCGCCGATTCGGCTGGTTTCGATGCCCGCATCTTCCACAGCTTTGATGGAGTTTTCTGCCCGGACGCGGGTATCATAATGCCATGTGAACCCTAATAACATAATGTAATCCAACTTTCCGTTTCCGTTCCGATCAGCTTCCGGATGCTCTTTCCAGTACTTGGCTACGGCTTCACCCATAATTGTCCCCGACTGAGTCGCACGAGAAGTAACCAGGTAAAGGTTTTCATAATTGGCAAAATCCTCATCAGACGGCGAATCGGTATTCGCAAAAATCGTCGTTACACCTTCGGCTTTAGCCTGCTCACAGATTTCGCTGATGGCATTGGTATTAATATTGTTCAAAACGAGGTATTTTACACCTTGAGCAAACATATTATTAATATTGTTTGTCTGAGTTGCAGCATCATTATTAGAATCAGCATCAGTTATTTCGATTGTGCCATCCGCTTTAGCAACATTCAGCAAAGATTGACGAGCATTCTGTATAAACGTATCGGCGAAGTTATACCAGATAACCCCGGCTAAGGGTTTATCCGCAGCGCTAATAGCGCTGACAGCAGAAAACAACATTACAACAATTAGTAACAGCAACAATGACTTTTTCATATCTTTCCTTCCTATCTATGTTATATCAATTAGTTACGAAATAACATTGCGTAACGTAATTGCATTATAATTATTTTGCGAACTTGGATTAGTGATGTTACTCCAATCCTAAATTGATTAAAGTCATATTGTTAGCGCTTGAAGTCGACAGGGCGCTCGGAAAGAAATGAACTTAATTAAATCGAATATCAACATGGATGACCCGCAGCCGTCAGCTGCAAAGCCGAAACAATTAAAGGTTCATAACCGCAAAATTGTAATGAGTGCCTTTCAGGACGCGACGCCTCATTCGATCATTGACATTTCTCAGCAAACAGGTGTCAGCCGGCAGACAGTCGCAAAAGCATTGGATCATTTTCTTAAACTGGGGATTGTCGAAATATGCGGGAAAGGTGATTCGACCGATAACGGAGGGAAAAAACCCAACATTTATCAGCTTTCATCCGTCCCGAAGTTCCTGGTAGTCCATCTGCATGAATATTACATCGAACTGTTTGATCTGAACTGTAATCTGATCGGCCGTCAGGATCTTGACCCTTTAGATGACTCGCCACATGATTTTGATTATTATCTGAATGCCGTCCGCAGAATGGCGAATGAACTATTCGAACAACATGAAATCGACGAAAATGATCTATATGGGGTAGTCGCGATTACACCGGGTCCGGTTATCGATCATGCCTTCGTCCACCGGAATCCGTTCTGTTCTGAATGGGGTTTTGATATTCCCGTAAAAGAAAAACTTGAAGCGGCTTTTCCGACGGCAAAATGCGTTTTTGCCGATAACATCGGGAAACTGGCCGGATTAGGTTCCATTACCGCCAATCTCGAATTTTGTTCCTCCAAACGCGTCGTGACCGTTTACACCGCAAAAGGGATCAACGGCTGCTTTTTTGATCACGGTCAGATGATCGAAGGCAGTAATTCAATCATCGGAGAATTCGGACATATGATTTTGAAGCCCGATTATCCCGTAAGTTGTATATGCGGGAAACATGGTTGCTTCGAAAGTATTGTGAAACCCGAATCGATCCGTTCTCGATTAAAACAGGGGGAAGATCTTGATTCTTTTCTTTCCTTTGTTCAAAAACCGTTGAAAGAAATTATGTTTGATGATGTCGTGAAAGGTTTCGAAAAAGGATTTGCTTGCTGCCAAAGCGAATTAAAAACATTGGCAGCTTGTTTCGGACAAGCTTTTCTGAATATCTCGCTGGTTTATGACCCTGATGTATTCATCATTGAAGGTTTCTTTTCTGGTTTTAATGATGCTTTCGAAACGGAATTATATAACTATCTTTCCGATTTTTCTTTGCTGACACCGGATCGTTATTTCCGAATCGTTTCCGATCCGCAGCCTCTTCCAAAACTTGAAGTCGCCGGTGCCATCACCGCTCTGAAAGAATATTTCTTTTCCGACGATTTACTCTATGTTTGATAAGGGTTTTCTTAAGCGATAAATTCCCGCAACGGATCATCAAAGGAAAAACCGATTGAATCACCCGGAAAAATAGGGTCGGTTTCGGTTGCTTTGCATCGCTCGATTCTTTTCATGGAAGTGTCTGTATTTTCAACCGAATACCCCTAACAAACAGAGATTTATCTTCGAAGATCAAATCTATTCATCTGCCAAAATGTGTCTGCATTCCGCTTTTTGCTGTTTGAGAAATAAGAAATCAGAGATTACAATACACTTACGTAAATCAAATTGACCATCGGAAGAAACAGGATAACCAAAAATGGAAAAATACACTGAGGGACCGACCTTGGATCTGAAATATTTGGATTTGTTGGCTGAAAAATATCCGAATATACAAGAAGCCTCGACTGAAATCATCAACTACCAGGCACTGCTACAATTGCCCAAGGGAACGGAACATTTTATGAGTGACCTGCACGGAGAATATGAAGCATTTATTCATATAATGAATAACGCATCGGGAGAAATTCGAAAAAAAGTGGATTCTCTTTATGGGAAAATGCTGACTTCGGCGGAAAGAGCCCAACTTTCCACACTGATTTATTATCCCGAAGAGAAGCTCAAGGAAATAAAAAACAATCAAGAGATCAATATTAATGAATGGTATATGATTACTATTCATCAGCTGATTGAAATTGCCCATTTGGTATCGATTAAATATTCACGCAACAAAGTCCGTAAATCTCTGCCACCGGAATATGCCTTTATTATTAACGAACTGATCAATGCCGAAAATACATCCCGCGAAGAATACTATGAAAGTATTATTTCGACCATTATCGAAATCGGTAAAGCGGAAGATTTCATTGTCGCTTTTTCGACCGTTATAAAACGTCTGATCGTGGATCAGCTCCATATCGTTGGCGATATTTTTGATCGCGGCCCGCGGCCGGATATCATTATCGATTCGTTGCGTGCTCATCACTCCGTCGATATTCCGTGGGGAAATCATGATGTTTTATGGATGGGAGCCGCATCCGGTTCCGCCGCCTGTATCGCAACTGTTCTGAGTAATTCAATCAAATACGGAAATTTGGATACATTGGAGACAGCTTACGGCATCAATCTGCGCCCACTGGCATTATTTGCTCAGCAGCAATATAAAGGATCAAAACGCTACGAATTGAAAAGCAACGACGAAATCGGGAATGAAGACTTACGGCTTCTATCCAAAATGTACGAAGCGATTTCGGTTATTTTATTCAAATTGGAAGGTCAGATCATCCTCAGGCATCCGGAATACAACATGGATGATTGTCTGTTGTTAAACCATATAAATCGAAAGAAAGGGACAATTTGGATCGCCGGAAAAACGTATCCAATCAAAATCGATGATCTTTTCCCAATGAATGAAGAAAGTCCTTATCAATTGACTTCTGACGAGCAATCAGTCTTAGATCAATTGTTTACAACATTTAAAAATAGCTATCGTTTGCAACAGCATATCCGATTCTTATATTCCACGGGATCCATGTATCTGCAATGCAATAATAATCTTCTGTTTCACGGGTGTATCCCTATGAACCCGGACGGAACTTTTATGAATTTCTGCGTCAACGATGTGAATTATCACGGAAAATCATATTTCGACTATGCAGATAAAATGGCCAGGCAAGCATATTACGCTCCCGAAGGGACTAAAGAAAAGAAAGACGGAAGAGATTTCCTTTGGTTCTTATGGCGCGGCAGGCATTCGCCTCTTTTTGGTAGAGACCGTATAACAACCTTTGAGCGTTTATATATCGATGATCCGGAAGCTTGGATCGAAGAAGATAACGCTTATTACCAACTAATTGAAGATCCTATCGTTTGTCGCAAAATATTCGAAGAATTCGGTTTGGATTATGAGACCAGTCATATCATCAACGGACATGTACCGGTCAATACAATGATGGGCGAATCACCGATTAAAGCCAATGGACGAATTATCGTAATCGATGGTGGTTTCTGCAAAGCTTACCAAAAGAAAACAGGCATTGCAGGCTATACACTCATTTATGATTCTTATGGCATGCGAATATCGTCCCATGAACCTTTTTTAGGAATTAAAAATGCCATTGAAAATAACAGCGATATTTTTTCGCAGGAACAGGTTTTTGAAACTCCGGATAATCGTCTGACCGTAGCCGATACTGACGGCGGAAAAGACTTAATTCACAAAATCGAGGATCTGAAAAATTTAATGTCAGCCTACCAACAAGGTTTGATCAAAGAACGCAGAGGGATTCCCGCAGACAACACCACATCGTAGAATTTATTTGATCCTTCGAACTTATGGTATAATCCTGCATTGCTTGAAGGAAGTCCGGCCCATTAGCTCAATTTGGCAGAGCAGTTGACTCTTAATCAACGTGTTCTGGGTTCGAGTCCCAGATGGGTCACTTAATAAAATCATTTTCTGTTTTATTTTTTTTTCGGGCTTGACTACAAAGCCAACACCGGATTGTTTTGAATGTTCGTCATAACATCAGCCCTTTCTTCCTGTGATACTATTACTATATAGAATATTTCGTCAAACTCAAATAGAACTTTTTGAGAGAGGATTATTTAGTTTTATTGGATTGATTCAGTTAAAATAGTCATAAAAAGAAAGGATCATCATGTTTAAGAGAATCCTTGTCCCATTGGATGGATCGGCACTTGCGGAGCAAGCCATTTATCATGCAGAGCAATTTGCCCGCATTTTCGGATCGAAAATTATTCTTTTACAAGTTCTCGATCCTGCTTCCTTTCATGAAAATCCCATGTCGGTCGATCCGCTGAACTGGCAGATTCGGAAAAAGAAGGCTGAAATTTATTTAGAGGAAGTTACAAAAAGAATGAATGCGGATTTTCTAGAGGATCCCATGCCATCGGTTGATTTTGAATTCCGAGAGACGGAATCCCCAAAATCGCGAGTGGAATATGCCATTTCGGAAGGAAAAACCGCGGAGAGTATTGTAAATTTTGCTCATCAGGAAAATATCGATTTATTGATCATCAGCACTCACGGAGCAGGCGGATTAAGCCGTTGGAATATCAGCAGTATCACTCAAAAAGTAATCGATATGATTTATTTACCGATTCTTCTGATTCGTTCTTATTATCAACCAAAACTAGTAGTGAATCGTGTCCATTATCGCCGAATACTGTTGCCGGTTGACAGCTCTAGACGGGCTGAATGTGCGCTCTCGGTAGGCTTGGCTCTAGCACGCGGAGAAATACCGGAAGGATTCGCTTCCGAATTAAACAGCCGCAAGCCGATTCAGACGGCAAAAACCATTCCATCACTTCCTACGCAGCTTGTGCTCATCGCGGTGATAAAGCCTCCCGAGATTCCGATTCCGGAACCCTATCCGCCCGAAATCGAACAGCTTACCAAAAAATTAATGACAGTCAGTCGTCGAGTAGTCAGTGAGTATCTTGAAGAGACAAAAGCCCGTCTGCAGGTAGATTGCGAAACATACGTTCTCGAAAGTTCCAGTGTTTCTTCCGCGATTCAAAACTTTGCGAATCAAGAAGAAAACATTGATCTGGTCGTATTATGTGCACATGGTTATACCGGCCAAATTGAATGGCCATATGGCAGTATCGCACGTAATTATATTGAATACGGTACCAAGCCTGTTTTAATTATCCAGGATGTTCCCCGTTCCGAATTTCAACCTACCGCAGCGGAGATTGCATCTAAAAAAGTCGGTGGTCGTTAATGGTTGAAGAAAATCAAAAAAAGCAAGAGAGGGATCAGAACGATTTTTCCAACCTGAATCCCTCTGAATTAAAATCACGTCAAATTCAGGAATTAGTGACTTCGCTTACAGATGTTTGTCAGCAAGTCCGATATCAAAAACCGACCCGTAAAGCTCAATCCGCTTTACCGGGAAGGGATATTCCGGGAAAAAATCTATCGCAATTTGAGACTTGGTTGGATGAAGCTCATCATTATTTCAGTGAATCCTCTCAAAATAAAATTCCTCTAACCTATGCATCCGAGTGGATTTTGGATAATTATTATATTATTCGGCAAACACTGCAACAGATTAAGGAAGATTTACCTGTTTCGTTTTATCAACAGTTGCCGAAAATTACGAATGGTGTTCTCAAAGATTTTCCCCGAATATATATCATCGCTCGTTCGATCCTCTCTTATCAAAAGCTGATGATCGACCCGATGGAATTGGAATCGATTTTGATTCAATTCCAAAAAACCGTCCCGCTGTCAACGGGCGAACTGTGGGCTTTTCCTATCTTTCTGCGTTATAGTCTGATCGAGTTTCTTTCAATTGAGTTGGTCACGATCATCCATCCGAATGACCAACCGAATTTACCACTTGTTTTTTCGCAGAATATGGAAACAAGTTGTCAATTTTCTGAGGAAAACGGCGCCTTTACCAGATCCGTTGATAATGACAGTGTTGCCAAAATCATCATCAGTTTACGTACAATTTCCGAACAGGACTGGAACGAATTCTTCGAATCCGTAAGCCTTCTCGAAGAATTATTGCGAAAGGACCCTTCCGGGATATACCCACGGATGGATTTTAAAACCCGAGACCATTATCGAAAAGAAATCGAAAAACTTTCCCGGGCAACTGATCAGGACGAAATTAAGATTGCAGAAACCATCCTGAACATGGCGATCGATATCAACCAAGGTCAGTCCGATTCGCCGCTTCAATATAAAACCTTATTCGATGAAAATAAGAATCGGACTGATTGCTCCGGTAAAAATCCAGGGTTTCATATCGGCGAAATTATTATTGGGAATTTGCGACCGCAATTGGAACAAAAAATCGGCTATCGCCCCGATTTTAAAACTCGGCTCCAAAGATGGATATTCAGACATGCCAGTTTTGTTTATCTTTCGGCGATTTTCCTCTTAACTATCTTCCTGCTGGGTTTTATAAGCGCGATAACCAATCTTCCGCAGCAGTTTAATGCCGGTTCTTCACTTAACCCCGGCACTGTTGCCCACTACCGTCCAGTCCAATGGCTGGCAATCATCTTATATATTCTAGTCGGGATCGTCCCCGCTATGACCGTTGCGACCGGACTGATAAACTGGCTGATTACTCTTTTGGTCCACCCGCGCACACTTCCCAAGATGAATTTTCGGAACGGAATTCCTTATTCGTTTCAAACTTTGGTCGTGATTCCTTCTTTAATAACGAGCCGCAAAGACATCGAATCTCTGATTCAACAACTCGAATTACATTATCTCCGTAATCCGGAGCCGGGATTGTTCTTTGCCTTGTTGACAGACTTTAAAGATGCCGATCAGGAAACAATGCCGGAAGACGAAGATTTGGTAAAACAAACAATCGAAGCGATCGGAGCTTTGAATCGTAAATACGGTCCTGTTTCATTTTCGGAGAACTCCACCAAAAATTCGGACGAAAACGATTCGACTAGCGTCAGCCGTTTCTATTTTCTTCACCGGAAGAGATTATGGAATCCCTCAGAAGGAAAATGGATCGGTTGGGAACGAAAGCGCGGCAAATTACATGAATTAAATTTATTGCTACGCGGAAAATCCGGCTTATCCTTCACTGTTTTTACGGACGGGTTTCACGATAAAAATCCGGATAAAGGAATATTGCAGCGGACCCGCTTTGTCATTACCTTGGATACCGACACCGTATTACCTCGCGGTGCGGCTTGCCGGTTGGCAGGCACTTTGGCACATCCGCTGAATCGTCCGATTTTCGACGAAAAGACGGGTCAGGTTATTTCCGGATATACAATATTGCAGCCGCGGATGGAAATTCATCCCAGGAGTGCGAATTATTCGTGGTTCACCCGAATCTATTCGGGAGATACCGGATTGGATCTATACACGCTGGCTGTCTCGGATGCATACCAAGACCTTTTCGGGGAAGGAATTTATGTCGGCAAGGGAATATATGATGTAGATGGATTCATCCGCAGTGTGGAAGGACATATTCCCGAAAATTCGGTTCTGAGCCATGACCTCCTGGAAGGATTAATGGGCCGCGCCGGATTGGTCACGGATATTACAATGATCGAGGATTATCCACAAAACTATATCCTTCAAGCCTTGCGCCAGAGGCGTTGGATTCGCGGGGATTGGCAGTTGCTCCCTTGGTTGATCCATCCCCGACGATTCGGTGTCACTTTTTCGATCATTGACCGGTGGAAAATTTTTGATAACTTACGTCGCTCTCTTTTCCCGCCGACACTCTCTTTATTATTTATCCTTGGTATTATTTTTCTTCCCCGTTTCGCTCTGCTTTGGTCTTTGACTGTTTTAGTTTCTCTGGGTATACCGTTGATAACAAGTTTTATCAACAGCATTTTACAGATTGTGCATGGGGGGACAGTCAGAGCAGCATTTCGACCGTTGTTTTGGAATTTTTTGCGTTGGTTGTTGGCAGTAGCATTCCTGCCGTATGAAGCATATTATTCTACGGATGCCATATTTACGACTCTCTATCGCTTATTTATCAGCAAAAAAGATCTTTTGCAATGGACCACCGCCGCGCAAACCGCGCATCTGTTCGGACTGCAGCGGAAAAATATTTCCTGGCGGAAAATGACGGGAGTGGCCGGAGTTTCGTTGTTGCTCACAATTCTTGTGCAATTTATTTGGGGTTTCAGCGGAAACGGTTTGGCTCCGGCTGTCATTACCGCTTCTCCTGTTTTGCTCCTTTGGCTTCTTTCCCCTCTGATTGCATGGTGGATTAATCTTCCTATTATTAAGAAATCCGCAAAGCTTAACCCGGACCAATTAAAACTTTTGCGTCTGGTATCCCGACGAACTTGGGGCTTTTTTGAACGATTTGTAGGGCCTGAAGATCACTGGTTGCCCCCTGATCATTTTCAAGAAAAACCGATCGGGACCGTTGCGCATCGCACTTCACCTACGAATATAGGCTTGTTGCTCACTTCAACGTTGGCAGCTTACGACCTTGGTTATTTGGATCAAAGGACATTAGTGATCCGTTTGGCTACCACTTTGGAAACCCTGAGTCAAATGGAAAGATTTCGCGGTCATTTTCTAAATTGGTATGATACTGTTACCCTTCAACCTCTGAATCCCCGTTATGTCTCAACGGTCGATAGCGGAAATCTGGCTGCGTGTTTGATGATTACATCGCAGGCATGCAAGAATAAACGAAACGAAACAATTTTACGTTGGAATCTGTGGGAAGGCTATCTGGATTCCTTGGGAAACTTAGCTGATGGATTAAACGCTATCCGTAAAAAGGATTTCGACCGACAGATCAAAGAAATAGATGCTCTTATCAAAGGGATCAGTAACGAAATTTTAGCGTCACGATCCCATCCCGAAAATTGGTATCCACTTTTTCTGAAGGTAAAAGGATCTTTTTGGCAAGATATTTCAAATCGGTTACAACAGTTGATAACTGTCGGCGGTTCCTCATTTGACCTGGAAACGTTAAATAAGCTGCAGGAATTTTCCCGCCAAATCGAACAGCACAATCTCGCAATCGAACGGACGATCACCGAACTGCTGCCATGGATTCCTCTTTTCGAAAATCCTCCCCGACTGTTCCGTCAACCTCAATTTTCCGAAGCGATGAATAGTCTGCGCAGTTGCTTACCCTACGACTTGGCATTTGGCCAATTGCATGATCACATCGAGAAAGCCTCTCTATATATCGAGGATTTGAAAGATTGCCTGTCTGAAAAAAGCGAAGCTTCGCAACCGCCGGAGGATTCTGAAGAATCGGATAGAAATATCGCATGGGAATGGCTGAATCAATTGATTACCCTTCTCGACCATGCAGAGGTCAATGCGAACGGAATGATTGCACAATATGAAAATATCATGGCAAGATCCGAGCAATTAATGAATGAGATGGATTTTGGATTCCTTTATAACAAACAAAGACATGTTTTTCATATCGGATTAAATCTTGTGACCGGTCAATTAGACCAGAATTTTTATGATTTATTGGCTTCGGAAGCACGGATTGCCTCAATTATTGCTATAGCCAAGGGAGACGTCCCTCAATCTCATTGGATGCAGCTCGGTCGGCCGATTACCCGTATCAAAAACTTATATGTCCTATTATCCTGGAGCGGGACCATGTTTGAGTATTTGATGCCGGCTTTATTCTTTCATTCTTACCCGGCTACCTTGTTGGCGGAAAGTTCGGAAGGGGCTGTTCTCCGGCAGATCGAATATGGAAAAGAGAAGGGAGTCCCGTGGGGAATATCCGAATCTGGTTTTTATCGATTCGATGCAAGTCAAAATTATCAATATCGGGCTTTCGGAGTCCCGGGTTTGGGTTTTAAGCGGGGATTGGGAGATGATCTGGTTATTGCGCCTTATGCTTCATTGATGGCGGTCTCTTACGAACCGGAAGCTGTTGTTCAAAATCTCATCCATCTTTTGGAATATAAAATGTTTGGTTTGTTCGGTTTGTATGAAGCCATTGATTTCACTCCCGATCGTCTCCTGAAAGATGAAAGGTCAGCATTGGTATATGAATATATGGCACATCACCAAGGGATGATCATGATGGCAATGGCAAATTTCTTTACCAATGACATCATGGTTCAAAGGTTACACAGAGACTCACGAATACAAAGCGTCGAATTATTGCTCCAAGAACAAATTCCTTATTTCGTTCCCATTCAAAACCCGGACGCGGAAAATGTTGAAGGACTCCAAAGGATGGTTGCGGTATCGGAAGAAATTGCTCCTTGGAGAGTTCCTTTGCTTTCAACTATTCCACAATTAAATCTCCTGTCAAACGGCAGCTATCATCTGTTAATATCCAATATGGGCGGCGGATACAGTTCGATGAATGCCGTTGATCTAACCCGTTGGCGAGCCGATCAGGTAACGGATTCGTGGGGAACCTGGATTTATATTCAGGAAATGGATTCAAATTCGGGTCAACCCGGCCGGTTCTGGTCCGCGACTTATCAACCGGTTCCAGGCGATCCGACGAATTTACAGGTTACTTATTATGCTCATATGGCTGTTTTTCGAAGGTCCGAAAACGGGTTCATTTCGACGATGGATGTAACCATAGCTCCGGATGATCCGGTTGAAATTCGCCGAATTCATTTAATGAACACGCAAGATGATATTCATACTCTTCGGTTAACTTCCTACGGCGAAGTAATTCTGTCTTCGCAGTTGACAGATGTCCGGCATCCGGCGTTTAATAAAATGTTCATTGAAAGTGAATTTATTCCGGAATTGAACCTCCAGATATTTACCCGGCGACTGCGATCCGATCAAGAAAAATCCATCTTTTTGGGACATATGGTCCTTACTAAAGGGATTCAAAAAACTGTCTCACATGAAGCGGATCGTTATCATTTTATCGGACGCGGTGGATCAACAAGAAATCCCATCGCTTTATCATCCGAACAATATCTTTCGGGGACAACGGGTGCGACACTCGATCCGATATTCTCCCTCGGGCAGGAAGTAGAGCTTTTGCCACATGGCAGTACCGATTTAGCGTTTTTAACTTTCACGGCGGCAAGCCGTGAAGAACTTCTGATTTTAGCCGATCGTTATCGGAATTGGGCTGCAATCGAAACCGCGTTCAGCCAAGCCAATATCGCAGCAAAAGCCTGGTTAGGAAAGCTCAAAATCGGATCCCAATCGCTTGAAACCGGTCTTCATCTGCTTTCCGCATTGAATTATCCGAATAAGATTTTCCGCGCACCTACCGAGGTCATTGCGGCTAATTGTCTCGGCCAACCGGCACTTTGGCGTTTCGGTATCTCCGGAGATTATCCCATCCTTTTAATTGAGGTTGATGACCCCCAACAAATCAACTTGGTTCAAGAAGCATTAAAGATATATCGCTTTTTGAAAACGCATTCGTTCGACTTGGATCTGGTAATTTTAAATTTGCAACCGACTGATTACGGAGCCGAATTGAACGGGGTTATTCAACGAACGATCAGCAAAACAAACAGCGAAGATTGGTTAAACCAACGAGCCGGGATATTCGTTCTCCACGGCGATCAGATCACGCAAGAAGAATTAACATTCATAAGAACCGCTGCATCCGCGATATTTTACGGAGACAAAGGTTCAATCAGAGAACAGATGCCGGAATATGTAATTCCGGAGCATCATCTTCCCGATTTAATTCCCACCAGAATCAAAGAAAAGCCGGAATTGGCATGCCAAATCCCATACACCTATCCATTGAAAGAAATAGGGGATTTGCAGAGATACAACGGTTTCGGCGGGTTCGCTAATGGCGGAAAAGAGTATGTCATCGATTGGAACGATCTTCAGCGGCATTCCGCTGAATTCTCACAGAAAAAGTTTACTCCCGCTCCATGGGTAAATGTTATCGGTTATCCAAATTTCGGATTCATGGTAAGCGAAACGGGCAGTCAATGCACCTGGGCTTTCAACAGCGGAGAAAATCGCCTTACACCTTGGTCAAATGATCCGGTTATCGATCCTAGCGGGGAAATCTTATACCTGAGAGATGAGGAAACGGGCGAGATATGGACACCCACGCCGCTTCCGGCCGGTTCAGACCAACCTTATCGGGTTACTCACGGGGCGGGATATACCGTTTTTGAACACAATTCTCATGGATTAAATCAAGTCTTAACGCTTTTCGCCAGTCCCGAAGATCCGGTAAAAATTATTGATCTTAGAGTCCAAAACACGCTGGATCATCCTCGCCGAATTACAGCCACTCAATATATCGAATGGGTTTTGGGAACCACTCATGAGGCAAATATGGCTTTCATTATTCCCGAATATGATTCGGAGCACGAATGTTTAATGGCATTGAACCCGCATAACCCCGAATTCGGAAGCCATGTAGCATTTCTGATTGCCAGTAAAAATCTTCACGGACTTACCGCGGACCGATCTGAGTTTTTAGGCAGAGCGGGATCATTTGTCAATCCGGCTGCTCTACACAGGTTAGGACTTGAAACTCATATCACTCCCGGCGATGATCCATGTGCTGCCTTACAGGTACATCTTGATCTTTTACCGGGTGCCATTGAAGAAATTTATTTCGTCGTAGGTGAGGGAAATAATAAAGAACACTGTATTGAATTGGCGCAAAAATACCATAATCCGAACAATGTCAATGCCGCTTTTGAACACACTCAATTATTCTGGGATAATTTGCTTCATTCCATCCGAGTTAAAACTCCTCAACCCGCCACCGATATCATTCTAAATCACTGGATGCTGTATCAGGCTCTATCCGGTAGAATCTGGGGGCGAACAGGTTTTTATCAGTCCAGCGGAGCGTTCGGATTCCGTGATCAGCTTCAAGACGTGTTAGCGGTTTTACCGATCGATCCCGCAATCACGCGCAATCAGATTCTTATTTCAGCGAGCCGGCAATTTGAAGAAGGCGACGTTTTGCATTGGTGGCATCCGCCTTTCAACCGCGGTGTTCGAACTCGTTTCTCGGACGATTTGCTGTGGCTGCCTTATGTCACCGCAATATATATCGAAAGTACCGGCGATGACAGCCTTTTGGAAGAAAAGGTACCATTTTTGTCTGCACCTCCGCTCGCGGAAGGAGAGCTCGAACGTTATGCCGATTACCGATCTACCGAGCAATCGTATTCGATTATGGATCATTGCCTAAGAGCGATTGAAAAAGGAATGACCGCGGGTTCTCACGGTATTCCCTTGATCGGAACCGGGGACTGGAACGATGGGTTGAATCGAGTCGGAGAAAAAGGACAGGGGGAAAGTGTCTGGTTGGCTTGGTTCCTCTGCGATGTTCTGCGACGTTTTGCTGAAATTTGCGACAAACAAGGCCATCCGGACCGGGGACAAAAATACAGATTGAAAGCGATTGAATATGCCGCAGCGGTCGAAAAATTCGCATGGGACGGAGCTTGGTATCGAAGGGCATATACCGATGAAGGAACCCCTATCGGATCCTCCTTAAATCAGGAATGCCAAATTGATTCCATTGCTCAATCATGGGCAATTCTCAGCGGCGCGGGAAATGACGAACGAAGCCAGCGTGCCATGATGTCTGTGATGGAAAATTTGGTTCGCTTCGATGATCGATTAATCCTTTTATTTACGCCTCCTTTTGATAAATCTTCGGTCGATCCGGGCTATATAAAAGGATATCCGCCGGGAACCCGCGAAAACGGAGGACAATATACCCATGCCGCCACATGGACTGCATGGGCATTTGCCGCTCTGGGAGACGGAAAACAAGCAGGCCACCTTTTCAAATTACTCAACCCGATTTTTCATTCGGACAACGAAGAAAAGGCAACCGTTTATCGTGTGGAACCTTATGTCATCTGTGCCGATATTTATAGCCAACCGCCTTTCACTCGTCGGGGTGGGTGGACTTGGTATACCGGTTCTGCGGCTTGGATGTTCCGATTGGGAATTGAGGCGATTCTCGGATTCCATAAAATCGGGAATTCGCTACAAATCGATCCCGTCATTCCTCCGGAATGGGATGAGTTTGAAATTCGTTATCGTTTCGGAAAGTCAACCTATTTCATCCTTGTCCGGAACCCGGACCATGTCTCTCGGCATGTCCGCATCGTTCAATCGGACGGAAAACAAATCGATCCTAAGTCAATACCGTTGGTTGACGACGGCTTAATTCATCGGATAGAAGTAACAATGGGTGAA
>DCTP01000037.1:184-15846 GCA_002329625.1 Leptolinea sp. UBA1437 | reverse complement strand
AATTTCATCCATATTCGAAAGCACCACTTTATCGTTCTCAAAATAATCCAAAGAATCCAAAAAGGCATTTTCCCCGCTCATATTCGCGAAAACCAACCATCTTTCTGCGCTATATGTCCGTACATAAGCAAAGATCTGGGGATGTTCATGCAGAATTTCTATATAGTCGCCATAAATCAGTGCCTCATGGCTATTCCTTAATGCAATCAACTTTCGATAAAAATGAAGGACGGATCGATCATCTTCCATCGCATTCCGCACATTAATGTTTCGATAGTTTGGATTGATGCGGATCCATGGTTTGCCGGTTGTGAATCCACCGTTTTCTGAAGAATCCCATTGCATAGGAGTTCGGGAATTGTCCCGTCCTTTAATCAGGATACTTTCCCAAGCGGATTTCGGATTTCCGCTTTTTTCTGAAAGTTTATAAAAATTGATGCTTTCAATATCTCTGAGTTCCGAAATATCCGAAAAGGGCATGTTGGTCATTCCGATTTCTTCTCCCTGATAAATAAAGGGAGTCCCTTTCAAAAGGTACATTAATGCAGCCAGCATTTTAGCGGATCGAACCCGATATTTTTCCGAAGCATCGTTGCCAAAGCGCGAAACGGGTCGCGGTTGATCGTGATTGCTCCAATATAAGCTGTTCCAGCCGTCTTTCAGCGCTTCTTGCCATCCGGTGATAATCGTCTTAAAATCAGCGATTTTCCATGGGACGACTTCCCATTTTCCGCTCTCTCCGCTGTCAATATCCATCAGATCAAATTGGAAAAGCATATCCAGCTCATGATTATTCGGATCAACGTAATCCATGGCAATCTGTTTTGTTACAAAGGGAGTTTCGCCCACGCACATGCAATTCCGACCATCAAAACAGGCTTTCCGCATTTCCTTTAAATAATCATGAACTTTTGGCTGATTGGCGAAACAATCATCCGCCATGACATACCCCTGGGCATTCGGTTTTTTGTTGCTATCGGGTAATCCGGGCTTTTTGGCGATTAGATTGATTACATCCATCCGAAAACCGTCAATTCCCTTATCAAACCAACGGTTCATCATGGCAAAGACCTCATTTCTCACCTTTTGGTTCTCCCAATTCAGATCCGGTTGTTTTTCGGAAAACAAATGTAAATACCATTCATCTGTCGCGGCATTATATTTCCAAGCCGACGGAGTGAAGAAAGACGCCCAGTTATTCGGTTCTTTCCCGTTTCGTCCCGGACGCCAAATGTAGTAATCCCGATATGGATTATCCCGGCTTTTCCTGGATTCAACGAACCAAGCATGCTCATCTGAAGTATGATTCACGACTAAATCCATGATCAACCGAATACCCCGTCGATGCATCTCAGATAAGAGCCGATCAAAATCGGCCATCGTACCGAATTCGTCCATAATTTTTTCATAATTCCGAATGTCATACCCCATATCATCATTCGGGGAATCGTAGACCGGGTTCAGCCAGACCGCTCCGACTCCCAACCACTTCAGATAGTCCAACTTCTCCGTTATCCCGTTCAGATCTCCGATCCCATCTCCGTTACTATCCTTGAAACTGCGGGGATAAATTTGATAAAACACGCATTCTTTCCACCAAGATCTTCTCATGAAATTGTCCTGACCGATTCCCTTTCCACGATAGAAACCGGAAGGGAGATCTCTTGTTTACCGATATTCGGATTTTTAATATGATTCAAAACCAACTCCACCGCCGTTTTCCCTTTTTGGTAAATATCCTGTCCGACAGTGGTCAGCCCGGGGACGCAAAACTCGGCGATTTCCAGATTATCAAATCCCATCACGGAAATTTGTCCCGGGACAACACGTTCATTTTTGTTAAGCTCTTTAATGACACCCAAAGCCAGTACATCCGCCGTACAAAAAACGGCGGATACGTCCGTTGAATTCTTAACAATTTGAGCAAGATGCATACCGGCATGAAAATTGATCTGATCGGTAAGCACGTAATCTTTGCGGATCGGGATCCCGTATTCTTTTAATGCATCATAATATCCCGCCAGACGCTGCCGATTAACGCTGCTTTCACGCAAAGCACCGGAAAGAAAAGCAATTTTCCGATGCCCATGTTCGATCAAATAACGGGTAGCAATGTATCCGCCGTATCGATCGTTGATTTTGATTGTATGAAAATGATGATCATCTACGTAGCTATCGACCAATACCAATGGAATATTCGCTTTGGTTAAATCCGCATAAGATTCATGAGAGTACATCCCGATGATGATGATCCCGTCCAGGTTGCGTTGTTGTGCCAGTTTCAAGTATTTTTCATCCGCATTCGTACCGGATATCATCACATGATATCCGTTTTTACGGGCAGTATATTCAATGCTTGACAAAATTTCACTGTAGAACGGATTTTGAAACATCAGTGTGCTGCCGGGTTCCGCCTGCGGAATAACCACACCGATCAAATTGCTCTTTCGACTTACCAGGCTTCGGGCGGAATAATCAGGGATATATCCCAATTTTTGCACGGCGTCATTGACAATCTGCCGAGTTTCCTCCGGGATATTTCCTTTACCGTTCAATACATAAGAGATTGTTGCGATCGATAACCCGGTCGCATTCGCAACATCTTTAATCGTCACCCGTTTCATTAATCTTTTTATATCCTTGGATTAAACGTTTCAGAGATTATATCATGCGCTCATCTCGTAAGTTTTTCACAGTAATTTTATCCGGAATGGCTCCTTCTAGTTTTCCACCGGATAGACAGAAAAATTGACCCGAGCTGTCATGGAAAGAATAACTCTGTACAGTTCCACCGGTCAGTAAGACGAAATGATCATAATCCCCAACCCGATTGCCCACATCGTCCCCCAATTTTCCATCCACCGGAAGATGCAGCATCACCGCTCCGCCTTCCCGTAAAAATACCGGAATACGATCCAAAGCCGCGGATACTTCAATCACCGATTGACCCTCATATCGTTTCCCGCTCCAAAAGTCATACCATCCCCCTTCCGGCAAGTAGACCCCTCTTTGGAGAGCGCCTTCTTCGACAATCGGAGCCACCAGAAGATCTCCCAGCATAAATTCATCCTCGCAATTTACCGCCGTTTGATCTGTCGGGTAATCAAAAATCAGATGCCGCATCATCGGTTGATCTTTTTCCGATGCAATCAAAGCCTGATTATAGAGTTCCGGTAAAAGATTCATTCGGAGATTTGCAAAAAAAACCGCCGTGGCACAAACATTCGGATCGCCACTTTGCTTTTCCATGTTCCATGGACTACGGTCGTTGATATTGTCTTCTTCCGTCATCCCACCGTATTGTCCGCCCATCGGCTCACTATGCCATTGCATAATTGGTGAGAAAACAGCCAATGCAGTCGCGCGCAAATAAAGTTCCGCGGACGGCATGGGTCCGGCAAATCCTCCAATATCGAATCCCCAGAACGGAATTCCGGAAAGCCCCAGCGAAATACCGGCGTTCAAAACTGCTTTCAATTCGTCGAAAGTCGAACATTGATCCCCCGCCCAATGAAGCGACACAGTTTGCGCTCCAGTATAGCCAGCCCGGCTGAATAAAACACGTTCGTTTCCGATCGCATGATGATACGTTTCTTCGTATTCGACACAATAGCGGTTCGCCATGGATTCTCCGGATTTTCCGTTTGAAAATTGGATCTTCGGGTCATAGATAAACTCACCGCCGTCTGTTTTAAATCCGTCAACGCCCATATCCGTCAGGTATTTTCGTTTCGCCATCCACCATTCACGAGTTTTCGAATTGGTGAAATCAGGCAAATAGGAACCGATGAACCATTCCTCGGGAATTCGGTAAGGGGTTCGTTCAATATCCGCATGCCAAGCCACCAAATGATTCGCAAGGGCAAAAGCGACATCGGCATCATGCTGAGGACTGATTTGGCCTGCATCCAATTTTTTTAGTGCCGGAATTTGCCATAAAACCAATCGAATCTCCTGCGCATGCAAAGCATCGATCATCCCCTGCGGATCCGGCCACGGCTCGGAAAAACGGAAATCTGCCATTGAAAACGAATCTTCGCCGTTTTTCAAAGGAGCCTGAGCGCCATTCCAGATATAAAAAGTCGCTTCGTCACTCCAAGCTTCGATCACCAGAACCGTAGCAGGATAATGATATTTTCTGATCATCTCCCGTTGTTCTTCGATATCGCTTTGTTTGTTCCAACGATTTGCCGAAACCCACGGTCCGAATGCCCATTCCGGCGGTAAAAAGGCTTTTCCAGTCATCTCGATAAATGCGGACACAATTCCTTTCGGAGATCCGTAGAAAAAGAACACGTCACAATCCGGATCCGATATTCCAACCCTGAATTCTTGAGCAGTAAGGTCAAAAATAACTTCTCGGTCTGTTCGGACGTACAAGCCATGCCCGTTATCCGAAAAATAAAACGGCAGCGGGAAATAGGTTTGTTCGCCCTGATGGGTGAATTTCTGTCGAACCCGGATCACGGTTTTCCGATTGAGACGGTTTATTGAATCATAGCGCTCACCCATACCGTAAACCGCTGTGGAAGGGCTCTCATAGGTGAGAAGATGCCCCGATTCCTGAGGAATGATTCGAAGATTATGGATCCGATCCGGATTGGCATTATGTATTCTGATCATATTTATCCTTTTATTCCTCCGGAAACAAGGCTGCCTTTGAAGCTTTTTTGAGCAAAAATATAAACCACAATTATCGGGATCATCGAAATTAGGCTGCCTGCCATCAAAACATTGTATTCGGTGGCATATTGTCCGTTCAGTGTGCTTAAGGCAATCGGCAATGTCATATAATTCCTGTCGGTCAACATGACCAACGGCCAGAGGTAATCATTCCATGAATCCATAAAAGTCGTGATACACAAGGTTGCGATCGTCGGGATACACAGCGGCATCACGACCTGACGATAGGTCGTAAACAGACCGGCACCGTCTATTTTCGCGGCGTCCAAATAATCGTCCGGAATCGACTTGATCGTTTGAACCAATAGAAAAATGGCAAATACACGAAACAGCGAAGGTGAAATAACGCTGGTATAGGTGTTGATTAATCCGAGTTTGTTCATAATCACAAATAAGGGAATTAATGTGACCTGTACCGGGATCATCATCGAAGCCAGATAGACTTTAAAAAGTCCGTCGGCGAATGGGAATTTGATTTTGGCAAAAGCAAATGCAGCCATTGAAGAGGAAAGGATGGTCAAAACGGTGTATGAAACAGCGATAAAAAAACTGTTCCCGATTGCTCTTGCAAACGGAAAGCGTGTAAACACTTTGATATATGCGTCGAAAGTCGGATTTTTCGGAATCCATTCAATCGGTAAGGTCATCAAAGCGCCGCGACTTTTGAATGAGGTCGAAATCATCCATAGAAAAGGCAACATTGAGATGAAGGAAATCAATATGATTACGAGATAATACCCAATCTTCGATATCCGTTTATGCGCCATAATGCACCCAGTTTTTCTGCATCTTCATTTGCAGATTCGTCAGAGCAAAAATAATCACAAAAAGCAGCCAAGAGAATGCCGAGGCATAACCCATCTCATAATATTTGAACCCATATTTATAAATTCTCTCGACCATTACCTGTGTCGCACCGTTCGGTCCGCCGTCCGTCATAATCATGACCTGCGGAAAGAGTTGAAAAGAATTGATCAAACTGATTATCAGAACAAAGAAAATCGAAGGACTCAGCAAGGGAAGTGTGATCTTCCAAAACTGCTGCCAACTGTTAGCGCCGTCAATCGCGGCGGCTTCATAATACGTTTTATCAATTCCTTGCAAACCGGAAAGCAAAATCAACCCAAAAAATCCCGTATCTTTCCAAACCGAAACCAATACAATGGAAGGCATCGCCCATTGCTCGCTTTGTAACCAAGCCGGTCCGGATATTCCGAATATCGAAAGCATATTATTGGCGATCCCGAATTTGGGAGCCAACACCCACTTCCAGATCAGCGAAGCTGCGATCCACGAACTCAAAACGGGAATATAGGTCAAAATACGAAAAAGGCTCACCCCTTTGTAATTTTTATTCATCAACCAAGCGATTAGCAATGAAAAAATCAGCATCAACGGAATATACAAAACGATAAAATACAGGGTATTTCCCAAAACCCGGAAGAATTCTCCTCCGGTCAGAATTTTGACATAGTTTTGGAAGCCGATGAAATGATCTTTCAAAAAAACGTTCAAGTTCAGACTATCGATCCCGTTCCAATCCGTAAGGCTTAAAAAGAACGAGATCACGATAGGCAGAAGCGAAAAGATTATTAGGCCTTTAAAACTGGGCAGCAGAAAAGGAACAGCGGACGTTTGATTTTTCAATCCGTTTTTTCTCTTCTCCATGACACCTCCCCTTTCTTTTCGATTGATTTGTTACCTTCAAACCCAGACTCGTATGATTTACGGGTGGGCGACTAACCCGCCGCCCACCCGTAAAAACATTTTGATTCAATTACTTCAGTTTTATTTTTTCTTCCAGTTCAGCCTGCATAGCATTCAATGCATCCTCGACGGAAACTTTGCCGGAAGCGGCGGATTCCAAATGTTTGTTGACGATATCCGCCATCAAAGCATTTTGTTCGATCACCGGTGGCAGCACCAAATAATTCAGTGATTCGAACACCGCTTTCCGATTAGCCGGCTTTCCGGCTGTCAGATAAGCGTTCAATACATTTTGATCGGTAATCGCGGGCAATTCCCAACCGGCTTGAATGCGCAGCGCAGCCGCATCCGGATCCGAAGCCAAAAATGCCAGCCACTTTGCCGCGGCAGCAGCTTTTTCATCCGTCGTTTTGGCATTAATCACAATGGCGTTAGAGAAGAAATGGGTTGCCTTCTTCACCTGACCGGGTTCAACCTCGATATCCCAGTCAAAATCGCAGTTTTCCGCAAAAGTGGGGAAAGCCCAAATGCCGGTAGGGATCATTCCCAATTTTCCGCTCATAAACCAGTCCCAGTCACCCATTCCGCCCTGCTCTTCCGCATTGGGTTGGACATGAGTCACGGTCACCCGTTCCACCATATTTTTGACGGCTTTAATATTTTCGGGTGAATTAACCGTGAACGCCGTCTTATCTTCGTTAAACAGACTTCCGCCGAATTGAGCTGAAACTTTATAGAATTCATTATAGGTAATCGGTGCAAAAATGCCAAAGGTATTATCGCCCAACGCTTTAATTGCCTCGGCTGCTTTCTGAGCGTCTTCCCAGGTCCAATCGATTGTCGGGTATGAGATACCGGCTTTATCAAAAAGGTCCTTGTTATAGATCAAAACCACGTTCGAAAAAGAACCCGGCAAGCCATATTGTTTCCCGTCCATATTGAATGCGGATAGCGCGGTCGGATTAATCCCGGATAAATCAACACCCGTGATTTCCTTCAACACCCCTTTTGCGGCATAAGCCGCAAAATTTTCAATATTCAGCTCAAAACAATCCGGTGCCGTTCCGCCGGCAACTCGGGTCTGCATCTGAGTGAAATAATCGTTATAGCCGATTGTTTCGATATTAACCGAGATATCCGGGTTCTTTTCATGGAAAAGATCGTACATCTGCTGCAAAGTCTCTTCATTTCCACCCGAAGAGCTGAAATTCGTATACGTTATCGTAACGTTTTTATCCGCCTGTTGCCATGCACCCAGGCTCAATACCAATAAAACAGACAAAAAAATCAAAACAAACTTTTTCATTTTCCCTCCTAAAAAAAAATGAGCAAAAACGACCGGTTCTGTTAAACGTTTCATAAAACAAATCGGTTGCTTCCCTCACATTTTGTGTGATATTTTGCAATTTCTTGCCAAATATTATTTTATTTTCAGCCATACAGGCTTAGAACTACTGAAACGTTTAACTCAATTAATTAGAGTATATCGCGTCTTTCGCAGTTGTCAATACCCAAAAAATAATTGAATTCACCCCCGTAGGGGCAGGTTCCAAACCTGCCCAAATATAAAATTATGAATTTTTCCCCGGATGCAATTGATCTTTTTCCCATAAAACCGGATTATCGACAATATATTGGGCGATTTCTAAATAGGATTGTTCATCACGGATTATATGTTCGTAATAATTACGCTGCCAGACCGGAACGCCCTGTGTCCTTCGGAATTCATTGACCTTCCGTGCCGAAAATGTTTTGAATTGCCGCACTATTTCGGATAATGATGTTCGAACCACCGGAATATTGGAATGGGATAAATTTTTTCCATCGAATATTTTCCCCGTAGGGGCAGGTTCCAAACCTGCCCTCACCTTATCGTTCCTGACAGACCCTACCCCATCGATGCCCGATCTTTCGCAACTGTCTTCTCTGTTTCTCCCAATGGAGGCTGATTCCGATCGATTGACAATATTTACGATCCCATGAATATGATTCGGCATAATCACAAAGGGTCCTAATTCAATGTTCTGGATATGATTGACCAAATCAAACCACGTCAAATTTATTATTTGACCTATTTCATTTAATTGCATTGCTCCATCATCGATTTTGCCAAATAACATCTCGTGGTTGTACGTACATATCGTAATAAAATATGAACCGATAAGAGAATAATCATAGCCTTGCAAACGAATCGAACGACGGTGGTGAACAGCCGGATCATAGTTCATACTTGTATCTGCTTTGTCATATTTTTTGAAGTAATAAATCACAAATCATAGAAAACAGTCGATAGCATTTCGGCATTTAAAGGTCTGAATGTCAGAAATAAGAATAAATGGTTCGTTTTCAATGATTATATCCTAAGGATGTTTTCAGAAAAATCAAAGAGGTGGAAAATATTTCCGAAAAATTATTTTGTTTTTCAATACGCTGAAGGATGGTATTTTATAAATATCATCGCAAGGATCATTAACAAATTGAATTTACTAAAATTTAATTTGCATGAGTCGTATATGCCTATTCCAATTAAACATATTCCTCGTATTCTTTTGGGCAGGTTTGGAACCTGCCCCTACGTTCACGTATTCTATAAAATTCAATTGGCCAATACACATTTCGGGCTGGTTTGGAATTTACCCCTACATGATCAATCCCTGCCAAATGGGCAGGTTTGGAACCTGCCCCTACGGGGGTGGATATATTCGGGCAGGTTTGGAACCTGCCCCTACATCCTCAATATACCATTCAATCGGATTCAATTAACGCAGGTTTTTTTAAATTCCACTCGTATTTAAGGGATTCAATAAGATATATCGCATTTCGGGAAAACTTTTTTGTAACTGCGAGGAATAAAATTCACCCGGGCCGAAATATTGAAATCCGCACTTTTCTATGACGCGTCGAGAGCGTTTGTTATCAATAAAATGTCCGACAGTCAAGGCATCAATTCCTTGTATATCAAAACAGAAGCGGATGGTTTGCTGCACAGCTTCAGTCATCAAACCTCTCCCCCAATAATCTTTGGAGAGCACATAACCGATTTCCTTCATTTTTAGCTCCTGATATTCTGGAAAAACCTCTGCCCATGATTTTTTTAAACCTACGGAGCCAATAACTTTTCTTTCTTCTTTGGAAACGATCGCAAATACATCTTTTTCTTCAATGAAAAGCGAAAGGATCTTTTTTGATTCTTCAATACTTTCATGGTGCTTCCAACCGGCCATCTCTCCAACTCCTGGAACAGATGCATATTCGTAAAAATCACTCAAATCTTCCATCTGCCAAAAACGTAGAATCAGTCGTTCGCTTTCAAGAACTGCATTAGAAATATCTATAACAGGGTTCACAAAATTTCTCGATTCGATTCATAATTTATTATTAAAATAATTGAAATTATATCTCAGGTAATCGGCACCATTACCTGCTATGTCGAAGCTATCCAACAATATCCCGAATCAATCCGAGGCTGCAATGCGGTCCAACCAGACCAAAAGTCCAACCTACTTTGCCACCCCCTGATCAAGATGATGATCAATCTGGTGAAGATTACGTTTCAAAATCTATTTCAAAATTTGGCATTCTGAAAGCAAAGCGTTATTCTTTTTCAATCATATGACTTGAGGGATGCCAAAACAATTTTTTTATTACCCTTTTCCAAACAGCACCTCTTTCGTATCCAGAGGTACTGTTTGTGGATGAAATTAGGAATCGGAAGCGATTCATATCTGAATATTTGTTCTATCTCACTTTGCATTTACCAAAAATATTCGCCGGAAAATTTCTAATAAATTTCTTACCTTTACGCACCGTCAAATTCAGATTATGATTATCTTGTCAGGTTAATCAGATGACCGCGGTGCGGCGTGATCGCACCGAGGAAAGTCCGCACTCCTGAGAGCAAGATGCCGGATAACATCCGGGGCGGGGCAACTTGCCGGAAAAGGGCCACAGAAAATAGACCGCTTCGCGAAAGCGGAGCAAGGGTGAAAAGGTAGTGTAAGAGACTACCGGCGTTCGTGGTGACACGGCGGCCAGGTAACCCCCATCTGGAGCAAGGCCAAGTAGGGGCGAAGCGTGTCGCGTACACGCGGGGATCTGCTCGATCCCCTCGAGCTCCGGGTAGGCTGCTAGAGTCGTACGGTAACGTGCGTCCCAGAGAGATGGTCATCTCAGTGGGAGAACTCGAGATCTCCTCTGAACAGAATGCGGCTTATAGATTAACCTGGCATTTTTTATAGAGCCTCTTTATTTCGATCATCTAATGAAAATTGCGATTCTTTCCGATACCCATAATTATCTTCCCGGAATTCAAACCGCCCTCAATCAATTACAACGGGAGAAAGTTGACACAATTATTCATTGCGGCGATATGACACTGGCGGAAACAGTCGATGCTTTTCGGGATTACACTATTCACCATGTCTGGGGAAACGGGGATTTGGATACCCTCGCCATCCATTTCGCTATTCAGGAATGCCAGGCCGGTAGCTCTACTTCGGAGATTTATACGGATGTTTTGGGCGGGAAGAGAATCGCAGCGATCCACGGACATAATACCCATCTTTTACAGACAATCATAGAAAATGGCCACTTTGATTATGTCTTTCATGGCCATACGCATCGCAGACGGGATGATGAGATCGGAGGAACCCGCGTGATTAATCCCGGTGCAATCGGCGGAGCTTTTCGCAGCAGCCGCAGTTTTTGTATTCTGAATCTTGAAAATAATGATCTAAATTATTATCCGGTCGGCTGATGAAAATAATTGTCACTCACGAGCAAGCGGATTTTGATGCGGTCGCATCTCAATTGGCCGCATCACTGCTGGAACCCTCTGCTATTCCCATATTACCAAAACGGATCAATCGAAATGTCGCATCTTTTCTGAAAGATTTTTCCTATAACTTCAATTTTCGAACAGACGCCGAGATTGCGGAAGAGACCGTCGATTCAGTTTTGGTTGTGGATACTCAGGCAATCAGCAACACAGCAAAAATTAAATCGGATACTGAAGTCAGTGTGATCGACCACCATCAACCCCGCCTAAATCTTCCCGAAAAATGGAAGTGTCTTTTTGACAGGACTGGATCCTGTACAACGATTTTGGTGGAGCAACTTGAAAATAAATCGGTCACAATCGATGAAATTCAAGCCGTGATGCTACTGATGGGAATCTATGAAGATACAGGGAATTTAACCTATGGAAGCACCACCGCTCGTGATCTTCAAGCTGCTGCCTGGCTAATGAATCAGGGAGCAGACCTGAATATCCTGAATCGATATTTAAATCAGCCGCTTTCGGAGCCTCAACAAATTCTAGCCGAACGCCTTTTGCAGAATTGTGAAACACTGACGATTATGGGGCAGCAGATAGTCATTTCTCGGGCAGACGCTCGTGACATCAACGACGAATTTTCCACCGTTGCTCACCATTTGCGCGATATGTTTTCACCCGATGCAATTTTTATTCTCTTGGGGACCAAAGGGGGAATTCGTATCATCGGCCGTGCCACCAATGATCGAATCGATGTCGCACAAATCATGAAACATTTTAACGGCGGCGGTCATCCCCGCGCGGCAGCCGGATTGATCCCGCTTAAAAAAGGGCAGGAATTGCCCGATGTGTTAAAAGATACTCAGGAAAAATTACTGGAGATGCTGCCACAGTTTATCACCCCACCTATAACAGTGGGGCAGATTATGTCAACCCGCCCTCTGTTAATCGATTCCCAAATGCCGATGGAAGAAATTGCGGAACTTATTCAACGTTACGGCTATGAAGGTTATCCGGTTGTCGATAAGAACAAGAATCTGATCGGATTGCTAAATCGCCGTTCCGTAGATCGCGCGCTGGCTTTCGGATTATCCCCATCGGTTGAATCGATTATGGATCCCGGTAATTACAGTGTCCGTCCAGAAGACTCAGTAGACTATCTGAAGGAAATGATGAATCTTTCCGGTTGGGGCCAGATTCCCGTTATTAACGGGGACGGTCATGAAATTATCGGAATCGTGACCCGTACCGATCTGATTAAGATCCTTACCGGCCGCAGCAGTGTCCCCGGGAATCGCAATTATGCACAGGTTTTAACTCGCGTTTTGCCCCCTTCTTATCTCACATTGATCCATATGGTAGCTGATGCCGCTTGGAATTGCCGCTATCCCGTTTATATTGTGGGCGGTTTTGTTCGCGACCTGATCCTCGGACAACCCGTAATGGATTTTGATATTGTCGTCGAAGGGGATGCTATCCATTTAGCGCGGACGTTAGTTCATATTTACGGTGGGAAGGTCCGTGTTCATTCCCGATTCGGAACAGCAAAATGGGTCATCGGAGATATTCATGATCAGATAATAAAGAATACCCCTCTTTCCCCGGAAGGTGCTCCCGAAGCGGAATTGCCGGCAACTTTGGATTTGATCTCCGCCCGTACCGAATTTTATGATTACCCAACTGCCATGCCGAAGGTGGAACGAAGCAGTATCAAACTGGATTTACATCGTCGAGATTTCACCATCAATACCATGGCTTTGCGTTTGGATGGGGATTATTTTGGTGACTTATTGGACTATTGGGGCGGTTACCTGGATTTACATCAAAAATTGATCCGCGTCTTACATTCCCTTTCTTTTATGGATGATCCGACTCGGATGTTGCGGGCGGTGCGTTTTGAGAAAAGATTCAACTTTACCATCGAAAAACATACCATGATGCTGCTAAAAGACGGAAAAACATTGCTCAAACGAATTTCAGGGCGTCGAATTATGAATGAATTGGATCTTTTCTTTCATGAAGAATCCCCTTCAGCCGGACTTTCACGGTTGGAAGAACTTGGTCTGTTGGAACAAATCCATCCCAATATCCGGTGGACTTCTCAAAATACAGCCAACCTGACGAAATTCATCCAAAAAGATCCACCGAATTATTGGTTGGAAGCTCTTCCTTCATTACCGGAATTTATCAATCTGGAAGGAAAATATTTAATTTGGTGGGGTAAAAATTCTCCGGAGACCGTAAAAGAGATTGTTCAACGATTACAACTTTCTCAGCGCATTCAGAAAATGTTACTCTCATATTCCGAAATCTGTCAGAAAATGCCCGATCTAATCCATTCCTGGCCGAGCGAAGTGACCTTTTTTCTTGAAAAACAGTCGCTTGAAGCCATCTATTGCTATGATATTCTGAGCGACGATGAAAAAGTCCATCAGACAATCCGAAACTTCCTGCAAATATGGAGAAATATCAAACCTTTCACCACCGGGTCGGATCTACGCCGGCTGCCTTATCCCGCCGGAAGTTGGATCGGGGCGGTATTAGACCGCTTGCGCAAAGGGTGGATCGATGAAGAAATCAGTTCCCGTGAAGAAGAGGAAAAAACGTTGGAATTTATTTTGCCGCTCTTTACCAAAAGCTTAGACAAGAAACATTCATCGGGAAACCCTGCCGCCGAAATATAAACCGTTTACAATATCATCAGACACGGAAAATTATTATGGAAACTTGGCTTGACAGTGTCAATATTCGCTTGATGAGAGAATCGGATCTTCCTCTAATCGAATGGGGAGATGAATATGTTCGATACCGGAAAATTTACCGTGAAGTATACCGAAATTTCCTTGCCGGCCGGGCTTTTCCATGGATCGCCGAGATCGAGAAATACGGCGTGATCGGTCAGGTGTTTCTGACGGAAAAGCAGCCCGATCCGGCATTTGATCCGGAACAACCATATATGTTTCTGAGTTCTTTTCGCGTCAAACCCGATTTCCGCAATCGAGGTCTCGGCACGTTACTGTTAAAAATTTGTGAAGTAACCGCTCGCGATCGGAATATTCATAATGTCTTTCTCAATTGCGCAAAAACCAACAAACGGTGCAAAGCATTTTACGAACGCAACGGTTTTACCGTTCTCCGCGAAGATCCCGGGAAATGGAGTTTCATCGACCACAAAGGCGCCATCCGTGAGGAGGTGGAACCGGCCTGGACAATGGTGAAAAAGATCGAAACCGGTAATGATTTATCCGAGTCTTGATCCGATTGATTCTTACTTCATTCTGCGCGACTGGAAAAAGTGCGTCTTTGATCCGATTGGTCCGAAAAAAGCTCTAAATCCAAGATTCTACAGCCTAAGGAATAAAATCCTTTTACTTCTCTGATTACCGCGGAATTGTTTTTTCCTAAGTGGATATTTTGCAACTTACGCATCTTTTCATCCAAAATATTAATAAATATCGGTGAGCTCCAACGGTATAATAATTCTGGAGCAGAGAAAGAATGAGAAATAAATTTGAATTAATCGCCCCTTACCAGCCAATGGGAGATCAACCCGAGGCGATCAAAGAATTGGTAGATGGGGTTCAAAAAGGCTATCGACATCAGGTATTGCTGGGCGCAACTGGCACCGGCAAAACATTTACCATGGCAAATGTCATTCAACAATTACAAATGCCCGCGGTGGTGATGGCGCACAACAAAACCCTTGCTGCTCAGCTTNNTATCAGCCGGAAGCCTATGTTCCACGCCATGATTTATATATTGAAAAAGAAGTTGATACCAATGACGAAATTGATCGTCTGCGTCTAGCGGCGACCGCCGCACTAGCTTCCCGATCGGATGTAATTATCGTCGCTTCGGTCTCCTGTATCTATGGTTTGGGAGATCCGGAAGCTTACGGGAAAACAGTGATTAATTTGAAAGTCGGAACAATCACCCGCCGAAACGCGTTGTTGCGCCAACTGGTCGAAAGCCAATACCAACGAAATGATATGGATTTTCATTCCGGCACATTTCGGGTAAGGGGAGATACGCTGGAAATATTTCCAGCATATGAAGACAGTGTAGCTTACCGAATATCTTTTTGGGGTGATGAAATTGAAAAGATTACTGAAGTCAATCCGCTGACGGGTGAGTTGGTCACCACACTGGATGAAATAGCAATCTATCCGGCAAAGNNCATTGTCGATATCGAAACGGAACTGGAAGAGCGAATCAAATATTTCAAAGACAATAACCGCTTGCTTGAGGCGCAACGGATCGAGCAACGTACAAAATTCGATATCGAAATGATCAAGGAAATCGGTTATTGCTCGGGAATTGAAAACTATTCTCGGCATTTGGATCAGCGGCCGGCGGGAAGTCACCCCTGGACATTAATGGATTACCTGCCTTCGGAATATCTGTTGTTTATCGATGAGTCCCATATGACGATCCCTCAGATTCGGGGAATGTATCACGGAGATCGCAGTCGTAAATCGGTCCTTGCCGAATATGGCTT
>DCTP01000037.1:0-164 GCA_002329625.1 Leptolinea sp. UBA1437 | reverse complement strand
CCGGGACCCTATGAATTGGAACATTCCCAACAAATCGCCGAACAAATCATCCGTCCGACCGGGTTGGTTGATCCGCAGGTTGAAGTTCGGCCGACAAAGGGCCAAATTGATGACCTAATTGGCGAAATTCGGAAGCGGACCGCTGCCAATCAACGTGTTTTGGT
>DCTP01000129.1:15331-25744 GCA_002329625.1 Leptolinea sp. UBA1437 | reverse complement strand
GAGCATGGTCTGATAGCCGTCCGGAAAGCTCATAATAAAATCATGCGCCTGAGCGACCTTGCAAACCTGAACAAGTTCTTCGTCCGTGGCATTTTCATTTCCCCAGCGTAAATTATCTGCAATTGTTCCGGAGAAGAGAACATTTTTCTGTAATACCATAGAAACTGCATCTCGTAGATGTTTTAGTTTATATTCGCGGACATCATGTCCGCTGACAAGCACCTGACCGGAGAGAACATCATATAACCTCGGAATTAGTTGCACCAACGTGGTTTTTGCCGAGCCTGTCCCTCCGATAATTCCAATCATCTCCCCCGGTTTAATATGAAGGTTAATATCACATAAAGTCAAATTATCCGGACTCTTGGCATAGCTGAAGTTAACATCCCGAAACTCAATTTCACCTTCCTTGACTCGCAGGTCCGGATTGCCATTATCATCCGTCAAGTCGATCTTTTCTTCCAATACCTCTGCGATCCGGTCGGCGGAAGCCTGAGAAATAACGAACATCGTAAAAACGAATGAAACCAACATTAAAGCAGTGATAATCTGAGTGGTATAAGTCAGGAAGCTGAACAACGCTCCCGGCAACATTTCTCCGATGATAATCTTATTCCCACCGAACCAGAGAATGGCGATGATACAGGAATCCATCGTCAAGGTCATAATGGGGTTATTGAGGATAACGATCTTTTCCGCCTGTCTTTGCGCGTTTTGAAGATCGAGCGCCGCCGATTCGAATTTGGCATTCTCATAATCACGTTGGACAAAAGCTTTAACAACTCGAATAGCGATCAGATTTTCCTGGACGGATTTATTGAGACTGTCCACTTTGGCAAGCATTTTTACAAAACGCGGATGAGCTTTGAGAGTGATAAATGCGAAGAAAAATGCCAATACCGGAATCGCCACCAAGAAAACAACCGCCAATTCCTTGTTGATTGTCAGTGCCATAAAAGTGGCGCAAATCATCATCAACGGAGCCCGGATGAACATCCGCAAGAGCATTTGATACATCATCTGAATAAACTGAATATCCGTTGTCAACCGCGTCGTCAAAGAAGCGGTTGAAAATTTATCGATGTTGTAAAAAGAAAAATCCTGAATCTTGGAAAACAAAGCTCTTCGCAGGTTCATAGCAAAGCCGGTAGCGCTTAATGTTGCGAAGCGCGTTCCCAATGTGCCGCAGACCAGTGCGAGCAACGCGGCTCCCACCATTAATAAGCACATCCGAATGATATAGCCGACATCTTGACTGGCTATACCGACATCAACAATTTTTGACATCATAAACGGTATCAAAATGTCAAAAACAACTTCAAAAGCTACAAAAAGAGGGGCAAGTCTGGATTGTTTTCTAAACTGCCCGATGTAAGGAAATAATTTTTTTAGTGACAAAGATTCCCCTTCGAATAATATCCGATAAAGAACGATTCTTTAATGATTAGAAGATTTGGAATGATACCTCGCGCCTTGTGAAATATTCCGGTTAATGTGATCCAGAATATCGGAAAGCCGAGTTAATTCCTCCTCCGAGAAACCGTCGAAAAAAGCATCCTGAAAAAGGCTTAATTCATTTCGGCAATTTTCGGCCAATTCACGTCCTTTTTCGGTCACAAATAGCATGTTTTGACGTAAATTCCCCTCGTCCACTTTCTTTTGAATCAATCCGGATCTTTGTAATCTTTTGGTTGAAGATGCAATCGAAGCCGGACTCACTCTCATTTTTTTTGCGATTTCTTTTTGGGTGCATCCCTCGTTATTGATGATATATTCCAATATCGGGAGTTGTCCCGGATAAAGACCGTTTGCGGCGGCGATTCGAAAAATGGCATTTCTTTTTTGTAACGAGAGGATTTTGATTTTTTCGATGATTTGTTCTTTTTCGGTTTCCATAATTTTCTTTACTGTTATATAAAGTGCAACAATTAATCGGTTACTTATTATAGTGTATCTTGAAAAAGAATCGCGCTAAAAAAGTGACACAGAGATATTCATCACTTTTGTGAAAAAACGAGGCAAGATGTCTTTTTTTGCATTTATAATAAGAAAAGATTAAGAAATGCGATGAAGGCGAAAAGTAGATTTTCGGAAACCGACAGGGAAGAAACAGCAAAGACTGAGACTGTTTCACGGAAGAAAGAAGATTGAAGTTCACGCCAGAGCTTTCCGGGGGAACGATCCTTTTTTACGGATTCAGTAGTTCGGAACGCAGGCCCGGCGTTAATGGGAAACGAGCGGATTGATAATCGGATATCAATCAATAAGGGTGGTACCGCGGACTTCTCCCGTCCCTGATTAGGAACGGGAGTTTTTATTTTTAGATCTTGAGAGGAACTATGGCGGAAAATGATTTATTGCGGCAATTGGAGTCTTTTGAAAGAGATTCTTTGGCTGCGCTGGAAAAGATTACCGACGAAGCCGATCTGACCAAGTGGCGAGTGGCAAATTTGGGAAAATCTTCCTTTGTCATGCAGGTTTTCAGCAAATTAGGAGAAGCACCAAAGGAAGATCGGCCGAAAATCGGACAGGCAGCCAATCAGGTTCGAGAAAGATTAGAAACCGCATTGGCGGAAAAAGCGGAATTTTTAAACCGTAAAAGCCTTGAACAAAAAATCACGCAGGAACGTTTGGATATATCCCTGCCCGGGCGTCAGCCGCGAAAAGGAAGATTGCATCCCGCCAATCAGAATATGCGTGAAATTTTAGCAGTTCTGTCCGGAATGGGATTCGAAATCTTTCGTTCGCCGGAGATTGAGACCGATGAATACAATTTTGAGTTGTTGAATATTCCAGCATATCATCCCGCAAGAGACATGTGGGATACCTTCTACACGACTGATCCGGGAGTTCTGCTGCGAACGCACACTTCTCCGGGACAAATTCATGCCATGCGAACTTTTGCGCCGGAACCGATTCGAGTAGCGTTGCCGGGGATGTGTTTTCGCTATGAACAGGTAAGCGCCCGATCGGAAGTCCAGTTCAATCAGATCGAGCTGTTGGCGGTCGGGAAACATATCACTTTTGGCGACCTAAAGGGAACCCTGCAGGATTTTGCTCATCGTATGTTCGGAGAGAATGTCCGGACCCGATTCCGCCCTTCTTATTTTCCGTTTACCGAACCCAGTGCCGAAATGGATGTCGAATGTTTCCTCTGCGGAGGAAAAGGTTGCTCGATGTGTAAAAATTCAGGTTGGCTGGAGATTTTGGGCTGCGGCATGGTACATCCGACCGTCTTGAAGAACGGCGGTTACGATCCGGAAATCTATACCGGTTATGCAGCCGGATTGGGCCCCGAAAGAATTACGATCCTTCGGCATAATGTCGAAGATATCCGTTATTTCTGGGGAAATGATATTCGATTCCTGGAGCAATTCTGATGAATATACCTCTTTCTTGGTTAAAAGATTTNNGGGCTTGAGGTGGATGAAATTCATCTGATAGGTTTACCAGGACCCGAGGATGATCGTCACGGTTTTAAATTTACCGGATTATCCTGGCCGGAAGATAAATTTGTGGTGGCCGAGATTCGGGAAGTNNGATGCGGATAAACTGGTTTTGTGCCGATTGGAAGATGGGACAGGGGAACATACGATATTGACGGGGGCTCCCAACTTATATCCTTATGTCGGAAAAGGTCGGCTGGAACAACCCATCAAAGTTGCTTATGCTCGCGAAGGAGCGATTCTTTATGACGGACATAAACCGGGATTTGAACTGACCAAGCTCAAGAAAACGAAAATTCGCGGATTCGAAACAAAATCAATGGTTTGTTCGGCAAAGGAATTAGGCATATCCGAAGAGCATGAAGGAATCATTATCCTNNATATGGGAGATGCGGTTTTTGTGATTGATATTTTACCGAATATGGCGCGGAATGCCTGCATCAAAGGTGTCGCCCGGGAAGTGGCGGCACAACTCAATATTCCTCTGAAAACTCCCAATCGGACTGTCCCGCCGGAAGGACGGTCGATTGACGGGCTTGCTTCGGTCCGAATCGAAGATCCTGAAATGAATCCGCGTTTTATCTTGGGATATGCGGAAGGAATTCGGATTCAACCCAGTCCGTCATGGGTTCAGCGCCGTCTCAGCGCAGCCGGGATGCGTCCGATCAACAGTGTGGTGGATGCAACCAACTATGTGATGTTGGAATTGGGGCAACCGCTGCATTCGTTCGACTATGACGCCTTGGTAAAACGGAATCATGGTCAAGCTCCGGCGATTGTCACCAGGCATGCTTATAACGGCGAAAAACTGATGACATTGGATAAAACGGAACGGGACTTGGATGAAAACATGATGCTCGTCACCGATCAAGCCGGCGCCCTTTCAATCGGCGGTGTCATGGGCGGTCTGGAAAGCGAGATTGTGCCGGAGACCACGCGTGTTTTATTGGAATCGGCTGCCTGGAATTTTATCAATATTCGGAAGACATCCTCTAAACTTCGATTGAACACCGAAGCCGGTTACCGCAATAGCCGTGGCGTTCATCCGGCAATCGCTGAGGAAGCGGCTCGATTATGTCTGGCGTATATTGTCGAGTGGAGCGGAGGTCAAATCGCTTCCGGTTTAATTGATAATTATGCTTTGCCCGTAAAGGATTCGATAAATCATTTAAGCGAAAATGATATTGTCCGTTTGCTCGGCGTTGAGATTCCGTTAGCGACCGCGGCGGAATATTTATCTCGACTTGAGTTTCGGTGCCGATTATCGGACGACGGGACGACGCTGGAGGTGATAACGCCTTCTCATCGTTTGGATATCGGAGAAGGTGTCATCGGTAAAGCGGATGTTTTGGAAGAGATTGCCCGTCTTTTCGGATATGAGCAAATCCCGACGACTCGAATGGCGGATGAATTACCTCCCGCCTATGTCAATCGTATGGTTTCGTTTGAAGAAAAATTACGGGATGAATTATCCTCCGCCGGGCTTCAGGAAGTTGTAAATTATCGTTTTACCTCTCCCGAACGGGAAGCGAAGTTGCTTGGAAAACCCGCGGAAAAATATGTGACACTGGCGAATCCGATTTCTCCCGATCGATCTGTAATGCGGACGAATCTAAATGTCGGAATGATGGAAGTGATTGAGAAAAACATCCGTCTGGCGGACACATTGGAGTTGTTCGAGATCGGTCCGGTTTTTTTGCCCATTGAAGGGGAGAGAAGGCCTCATGAAGAGATTCATTTATCGGTCGCGATTACCGGAAAACGTATAAAAGATTCTTGGGATACTCACTATAAAGATTCCTTGGACTTTTACGATCTCAAAGGCATTACGGAAGTGACAGCAAAGGGTCTGCACATTTCCGGTTTGCGATTTGAGCCGGCTGAATGCACTTATATGCACCCGGGAAAATGCGCAGCGGTTTATGCCGGGGATGAAAAACTGGGTATCCTTGGTGAATTACATCCTGCTATCCATAAAGAATACGATCTTTTATCTTCTCCGATTATTCTGTTGGATCTGAATTTGGAAAAAATGGAGCCGTTATCCGAGACGATCTATAAAGTACATTCGATTTCGCCATTCCCAGCGATTCTCGAAGATATTGCAGTCGTCGTGGATGAAACAATCACTGCGGGAGAAGTGGAAGCTGTGATCAGGCAAGCCGGCGGAAAATTGCTGCAAAGCGTCGAATTATTTGATATTTTTCGCAATGAGCAAATCGGAGCCGGAAAAAAGAGCTTGGCTTACAGCCTGAAATATCAATCGGATGAAAAAACACTCACCGACAGTGATGCCACAGCCATCCGGAATAAGATCATTAAGCGATTGGATCAGGTTTTGGGGGCGAAGCTGCGGAGCTGAACGCTCTTTCGGCAATCCGACCGGTTCATTCTTTTCGAGTGAGGGATCATAGAACAGTACGGGAAATTTATCCGTACTGTTCTTTATTAGAATTCCCCGACGTTTTCACGGGTGTTGAAAATATCACCGACGGTTCGAATTACAATTAAAAAATGAAAAGTATTCTTAGAAAGTCAATCTTATACAAATCCGGCATTTCATCATTAGATTATGCGATGAATCCGGTTTTGGGATGTGCTCACGGCTGCAGGTATCCTTGTTATGCCTGGTTGATGGCGATGCGTTTCGGGAAGGTCAAAAGTTACACACAATGGATTCAACCGGCAATTGTCAGTAATACGCTTGAATTGTTGGAAAAAGAACTGCAGAAATGGCATTGGAAGATCCGTCACGTTCAACTTTGTCTGACGACGGATCCTTTCATGGTCGGATATCCGGAAGTCCGGCAGCTTTCGTTAGAGTCGATTCGTATGATCAATCAAAACGGGATCTCCTGCGGCATCTTAACCAAGGGAGTGTTACCGCCCGAACTTGCGGAATTGGATCAACGAAATTCTTATGGAATATCTCTGGTTTCGTTGGATGAAGAATTTCGGAAGAAATGGGAACCCGGGGCGGCGCCTTATCAAGAAAGAATCGATGCGTTACGTTATCTTCATAGTAAAGGGATGCATACTTGGGTACACATGGAACCTTATCCGACTCCCAATATAATTTCGCAGGATTTAAAGGAAATTTTGGAAGAAATCAGTTTTGTTGATTCGATCGATTTCGGCCGTTGGAATTATTCGTCAATGATTTCTCATTTTCCCGATTCGAATGGATTTTATCGGGCTATGGAGGAGCAGGTCCGAACTTTTTGCGAATCACATGGAATTGAATATTGATCACGAGTATTTGTAATTGTTCCCGAACCGATTTCGTTTTTTACGGGCGGGAAGGCAGAGAAAATGAGTGAATAAAGACGAAATAAAGCGAAGTTTTGATGCAAATTCTCCCTATGATAAAATAAGAGACGATATCGTAACTGCAAGAGCCCGAAGGAAGATGCATGGATCAACCTGAAATTTCCGTTATTATCCCATTTTTAAACGAAGAAGAAAATTTACCCGATTTGATTGCCGAATTGGAAGCGTTTGCTCCGACTATGCCCGTTAGGATGGAAGTCGTTTTTGTCGATGACGGCTCAACCGACGGCTCTTTGGCTCTTTTAAGAAAGGCACACTTCCGGAATTTCAGTGCAAAGATTGTCAAACTTTCTCGGAACTTCGGTTCACATCCGGCGGTTCGAGCCGGTTTTCTGAATGCCGGCGCCCCCAACTGCGTCTGGCTCGGTGCCGATTTACAGGAACCGTTGGAAATTATCCGATTGGGATATCAAAAAATCCGGGAAGGGTACGATCTGGTCTGCGTACAGAAAAAGAATGTCAAAGTTGGCAAATCAGAGAAATTATTTTCGCACACCTATTCCCGGCTGATTCGTAAATATGCGATTCCGGGCTATCCTCCGGATGGGGTGAATACCGTTTTTTTTAATGAAAAAGTCAAACGAGAATTGAATCGGAATATCGAATCCAATTCGTCTGTGGTATTGCAGGTTTTGAATCTGGGATTTAAACAAACGACTTTGGATGTCGAGTATCGGGAACGGGTTCATGGGCGATCGAAATGGTCTTTCGGGAAAAAAATGAAGCTGATGATCGATTCGTTTGTCGCTTTTTCGTTTTTTCCCATCCGCATGGTAAGCGCAATGGGATTTATTTTTGCGATTATCGGAGCGATTATCGCATTGTATTTAATTATTATCAAACTATTTAATATTAAGGAAGTCACTCTCGGCTGGCCTTCTTTAATCAGCATATTGATGATCGGTTTCGGCATTACCAATATCTCCTTGGGCGTTATCGCCGAATATCTTTGGCGGACGTTAGACGCAGCCCGAGGCAGGCCTTCGTTCATTATCGAGTCAGTTGAAGGGTTGAGTCAGGCAAATCAAAATGATTAATATCGTTCAAATCGGTTACGGTTATTGGGGTTCGAATGTCGCGCGGAATATCTCTCTTTCCAAAAAAACGAATTTGGCGGCCTTGGTGGATAAAGATCCGAACAGGCTGGAAGCGGCTGAAAATACATTCCACGACCGGGTGAAATTAAGTTCGGACTATCTTCCATATCTCAACGATCCCGAAATCGATGCTTTCGCTTTGGCTATTCAGACCGAACCGTCCTTTGAAATCGCAAAACAGATTATGCAAGCGGGAAAGCATCTTTTTATCGAAAAACCGATGGCGGAAAATACCGAGAAAGCGATTATTCTGAATCGAATTGCCAAAGAAAAAAAAGTTGTTCTGCATGTAGATCACATTATGCTTTTTCATCCGATTATTCGTCGTATTAAACAAATGTATGACGAAGGAGAACTCGGTGATTTGATTTATTTTGATATCTCCCGCATGAATTTGGGGCCGATTCGCCGGGATGTAAATGCCATGTTGGATTTGGCTGTTCATGATCTGGCTGTAATCGATTTTATTTCTGACGGGAAGGAACCTTACCATGTCGAGGCGATCGGTGAAAAACATTACGGAAATCAAGAGACATTGACCTATCTGACCTTAAAGTACCCAGGGTTCCTTGGCCATATTAAATCCAGTTGGATTTCACCAATTAAAGAGCGTCGTACCATCATCGGCGGTACCCGAAAAATGGTCATTTTTGATGATATGAAGACCATCGATAAGCTGACGATTTATGATCAAGGGATCATTGAAGTGGGCACGGAATATGGTTCATATGAGTTCAAAGCGCGATCGGGAGATATTACTATTCCTTATATCGTACAAGAAGACGCTTTGAGGAACAGTATCGAGCATTTTGCTGACTGTGTGGAAAACGGGACTGAATCGATTGCCAATGGCGACCATGCCATTAAAATTATCCGTATATTGGACGAAGCCCGTGAAAAAATGAAAATAAATTCAACCGAGCCGAAGCCGGAAAATGAGCCCGGTTAAACCGGCAGGAAGAGAAAAATGAAAAATATCCCGATTATGAAGCCTTATTTTGATGAGGATGAAGCCAAGGAAGCTGCCGCGGCATTGGCTTCCGGATGGGTAGCTCAGGGTCCGCGCGTGGCGGAATTCGAAAAAGCGGTTGCGACTTACGAAGGAAATGCCTACGGTGTCGCGGTTTCAAGTTGCACCGCCGCCCTGCATCTCGGCATGATAGCGTTGGGGTTCGGCCCCGGAGACGATGTGTTGGTCCCTTCCTATACTTTCGTGGCGACCGCCAATGCCGTTGAATATACGGGAGCGACTGCTGTACTTGTTGAGGTGGATATTCGAACTTATACCATTGATGTATCTTGGGTGGAAGATTTTATTCAATCCCACTACGAAGAAAATGAAGGTCGTTGGATTAATCGGAAAAGCGGGAATCGTTTGGTGGGAATCGTACCGGTCAATGAGTTCGGACTTTGTGCGGATATTCCGGCGGTCAATGCACTGGCAAAACGCTATGGCTTAAAAGTATTTGAAGACAGCGCCTGTGCTTTGGGTGCGAAAATCGGAGAAACCCATGAGGGATGTTTCGGGAATCCCTCTGCGGTTAGTTTTCATCCGCGAAAGTCGATCACCACCGGTGAAGGGGGGATGATTTTAACTTCCGATGTCGAATTGATGGAGCATGTGCGAAAACTTCGTTCTCATGCCGCATCTCTCTCCGAGATTCAACGCCATCAAAATAAGGGGTATTTACTGCCGGATTATGATGAGCTGGGCTATAACTATCGGATGACCGACATTCAGGCGGGGATCGGCTTGGCACAAATGCGCAAAATTGAGTTGATTATGGATCGCCGAAAGGCAATCGCCGCCCGCTATGATGAATTCCTTCCACAGGTTGTTCCTTTTTTGAAAACACCGTTTGTGCCGGAAGGATATACTCATATTTATCAAACCTATGCCTGCATGATCGATACAGAACGACTGGGGATGAAAAGCATCGAAGAAGGAAACCGTTTCCGAAATGATCTGATGGACAAACTGGAACAGAACGGCATCGCAACCCGACAGGGGACGCATGCCGTGCACTCGTTAGGCTACTATCAAACGAAATACGGATTCCGGAATATGGATTTGCCGGTTGCATATGCCTGTGATCGCTTAAGTATCGCACTACCGTTATATGTTGAACTGAATGAAGAAGATCAGGATTATGTAATTGACAAATTGGCGGAACTAGGAAAAGAACTCATAAGTTCGCTGAAAAGTCAAACCCGGTCCGTCGAGAAATAGAGGAATCGATGCCGCAAATCAAAGGAAAAAATGTTTTGATTACCGGAGGCGCCGGCTTTATCGGCAGCCACTTGACGGATGCATTATTGAAAAATCAAGCAGGAAAAGTAGTCATTGTTGATAATTTTTTCTTGGGAAAAATGGAAAATCTCGATTTTGCACAGAAAAATTATAACAATCTGGTCATTTATCGCGATGATGCCCGTGATTTGGGAACGATGAAAGCGATTATCAAAAAGGAATCCGTCGAAGTGGTCTTCAATTTAGCCACCATTGCGCTGAATTATTCTTTTTTCAATCCTTTCGGCGC
>DCTP01000129.1:8452-15306 GCA_002329625.1 Leptolinea sp. UBA1437 | reverse complement strand
GACGGAGCTTACCAAACATTAATTCATTCTTCTTCTTCGGAAGCTTACGGGACGGCTGTCTATTCTCCGATGGATGAAAATCATCCGATGAATCCGACCACGCCGTACGCGGCCGGTAAAGCCTCCGCGGATTTGATGATTCAGTCCTTCTATAATGTGCTTCATTTGGATGTCGCGATAATCCGACCGTTTAATAATTTCGGTCCCAGACAAAATGATTTGGCGTTGGCGGCGATTATCCCTCAGAATGCCAGAAGAATACTGAACGGAGAAAAACCGGTCCTTGAGGGAACGGGCGAACAAACACGGGACTTCATTTATGTGGAAGATACNNGCGCGAGCCTTTATCATGGCTTATGAAAGCGAGATGACGCGCGGAAGAGTGATCAATCTTGGTTCCGGAAAAGAAATTTCTATGAAAGCCGTGATCGATGCGATCTGTAAGTACTATGGTTATAACGGCGGTATCGAATATCGTCCGGAACGGCCGGCGGATGTGAAGAGACTATGTGCGGGTTCCGAACTGGCTCGTGAATTAATCGGGTTCACACCGCAGACGGATTTTGAAACCGGCTTGCGCAAAACGTTGGATTGGTATGAGGAAAAATATACAAACCTATGATATTGTGCGTTTTTTCTGATATTCACGGTAATCGTCTTTATTTTGATTTTTTGTCGGACGCCTGGAAAGAAATGGAAATCGATCGTTTCTTTTTTTTGGGAGATGCGATCGGATATTTTCCGGATGGGAATGAGGTGTTGGATCGGCTGAAGGAGTTCAATCCCGTTTGTATAAAAGGCAATCATGAAGCTATGCTGTTGGGATTATTACCATTATCGGATGAAAAAGATGAGGTTTATCATCTGAAGGAACAAAAAGCGAATCTCACGGCAGAAAACCTCTCCTTTCTCAAGCGATGGCCGGATGCTTGGAAGCAAGACATCGACGGATTGCGAATTCATTTTGTACATGGCACGATTTCCGATCCGCTGACAGGGTACGGATATGAAAATTCGGATTTTGCGAATTTTGATCAAACCGGGTTGGATGTTCTTTTCATCGGACAAACTCATCGTCCCTGGATACGGCGGAATAAACATACTTTGATTGTCAATGTTGGTTCGATTGGCTTGCCGCGGGATTACGGGAATCAACCTTCTTTTGTCTTGTTTGACACGAAGACGAAGGCGGCATCGATCTGGCGGGTTGAGATCGATCCCGGTCCCATTTTGGATCATCCGGAAGGAATTCATCCTTCGGTAGTGGATGTTTTAAAAAGGACTTAACGCATGACGGATAAAATCAGAGTAATGGTCACGGGTGTCGGCGGTGGCGGTAACGGCGAACAGTTATTGAAAGCTTTAAAGCTGGCTGAGACACCTTATCATCTGATCGGTGCGGATATAACGCCTTTATCCAAAGGGTTGTATATGGCGGATGAACGGGTCATTCTTCCGCCGGCTGTCGATCCCGATTATATTTCCGTTCTGATGGACACTTGTAAAAAAAACCATATCCAAGTACTGTTTACCGGATCGGAACCGGAGTTGAAACGGATCAGCGAGTTTCAGGATGAAATTCGAGCTGAGGGCATCTTTTTGCCGATGAATCCGAAATCCGTCATCGATCTTTGTCTGGATAAATCAAAGACGATGTCATTTTTGAAAGAAAACGGTTTTTATTTCCCGCAAACATGGACCATTCGAAACCCTGAGGACTTGCAATCCGTCGATATATTCCCGCTGGTTCTGAAACCTTCGGTGGGTGGAGGCGGATCGGCAAATAGCTTCATTGCTCAGGACAAAAAAGAATTGGAGTTATTCGGTTACTGGATGCTGAATATTTATTCGGAATTTATTGTTCAGCAATATGTCGGCGATGCGGATAGTGAGTACACGGTTGGCGTCCTCTGCGATATGGAAGGGAATCTGATCAATTCGATTGCTGTGAAAAGGAATATTTTATCCGCTTTGAGCAATCGACTAAAGATTCGCAGCCGTTATACCGGAGAGATGCTGGTGCTCAGTAATGGCATTACACAGGGTGAAATCGGGCGATTTCCCGAAGTTACTTCTCAGTGCGAAGAAATTGCGTTGAAATTGGGGACTCGTTCGGCGATAAATATTCAGTTACGCTTTGTAGACGGAAAAGCCTATGTTTTTGAAATCAATCCGCGATATTCAGGAACCTCATCTTTTCGGGCGATGGTCGGATACAATGAACCGGATCTCATGATCCGGAAATATTTATTAAACGAAGAAATCGAGCCTCATTTCGCTTATAAAGAAGGGACGATTTTACGGGGTCTGGATGAAATTTTCTTGGAGAAGCGGTAATGACCGATATTTCCAAAACAATCTTTCTGACAATGGATACCGATTGGGCTGACGACGATGTCCTTTTGGATTCACTGACTTTGATTGACGAATTGCAAGTTCCGGTAACGATTTTTATCACTCATGAGACGAAATTGCTGGGAGTAATGCGTGACCATCCGCTCATCCGCTTGGGAATTCATCCGAATTTTTATCCTTTGTTGCAGAATCACGCTGATCGGGATTATTTATCCGTCATCGGCGAAATCAAGAAGATTGTACCTGAAGCGGTCAGCGCACGTTCTCATGGATTGATCGATTCAACGGCGATTTTGGAGGCTTTTAAAGCACAGGGGATAACTCGCGATCTCAATTTGTTTATTCCCTTCAGTTCCGGAATCGAGCTGAAACCTTTTCGGCATTTCTGCGGATTGCTACGTATTCCCTATTTCTATGAAGATGATGCATATTGCTCGGAAAATGCAGGGGAAACGGCATCCGCACATATTTTGTCTTCGGGGAACGGTCTAAAAGTATTTAATTTTCATCCCATCCATTTATTTTTAAATACCGAGAATATGAATCGCTATTTGGATGCCAAACCTTTTCAAAGGGAATATTCCCAGCTGATAAAACATGTCAACCGCAACCAGCAGATCGGAGCACGGGCTTTTCTGAAACAAGTTGTTGAATGCGGGCGCGAGAACTATTTTGCTTTCGATCACGTGGAGAATTTATGAAACTCAGCGAAATTCCGATGGCTGATTGGCAGGTAATTCGGGACGGCGAATTCCTTTCTTTGGGTTTGTGCGGGGCTCGACCCTCCGTTCCCATTCTGACGTTTGCCGGAAACGAAAAATATCTGAAAACCGCGGTTCGCAACCCCGATGTCAGCTGTATCCTCTGCCCGCCGGAATTGGCGGCATCCGATTTGATTCGGGCAAGTGGAAAAGGAATATGTACCTGTGAAAATATCCGAGTCGGCTTTTTTAAGTTTCACAATGAATTAGCCAAAGGAGATATTTCGGATGGTTATCTGCGAGGAGTATTTCCCGTAAAAATCGGCAGGAATGCTGCTATTTCCGCCGATGCGATACTGGATTCGGAAAATATCATCATCGGGGACAACGCCATTATCGAACCTTTTGTCCGGATTCATGCGAATGTGCAAATCGGTGATAACAGTATTATTCGATCTGGGACCATTCTCGGCGGGACTGGATTGGAGTTCATCCGAACGGATGACGGCGGGATTTTACCGGTGACTCATTGTGGCGGGTTAGTGATCGGGAAAAATGTCGAAATCCAATATAACTGTAACGTTTCCCGTTCCCTGTTTCCGTGGGATGACACGGTTATCGGGGACGATACGAAGATCGAGAGTCTGGTACATGTTGCTCACGGGGTCAAAATAGGGCAGCGGAATCTGATCGCCGCTTGTGCGTGTATTGGCGGTTCCGCCGAAATAGGTAACGACGTTTGGGTTGGTCCGAATGCGACTATCTCCAGTGAAGTGAAAGTGGATGATCATTCCCGCATCAGTCTCGGAGCGGTAGTGGTCGGTAATGTGGCGGGAGGGCAAACAGTGACCGGCAATTTTGCGATGAATCACGAACAATTCATGCAAGATCAACTGCGAAAGATGTTATAGCTCTTTTTGTACTTATCCATATGTAATCTATTTTGTGTTCTGTGAATTTTGCATAATTCGCAAAATTTCATCAAAATTATCTTCCGGAGCTGTTTTGTTGACTTTTAGGCAGCCGCACTTCAGACAACGATGAGTGAGAACCACTTCATTCTTTCGCAATTCAGCCCGGATGGGTTCCATTAACCCTCCGCATGCGGAGGCGCGGTCCCCCGGGTTGATATCCACATGTTTACTGTAAAGACAATAAGGGCAATGATTTGTATACCCATTGCCCTTGACCTGCTTTCCGCAATGTTCACAAATAAAATCTTCCTGCCGGCGGATAAAAGTGGCAGACATGAATCACGAACCTATACCGCTTCTTCTACGGCTTTTACAAACCGTTCGGCAAAATCCGGAATCATTTCGAAATCCGCGGGCTTTGGTTTTCCGAAGAATTGCCTATTTTCAACCATATCCCATTTTTGTTCGGTGCAGTAATCTTCGAATTGTTTTTTCGCCATACTCCCCCAGGCATAGCTGCCGAAATAGGCTGCACTTCGATTCATCACTTTCTTGATCTTAGCCATCGACAGAACATTCATCATGTAAGGAAAAATCGATCCTTCATAGGTCGGTGCGCAAATAATTACTCCCTGATTTTTCCAAAGAGAAGGGAGGATATAACTGATGTGGGACGAGTTGATATCGAATACCTCAACCGGTAGCCCTTTTTGTGCGACAGCCTGGATAACGGACTCGGCAAAAAATCGGGTATTCCCGTACATGGAGCCATAAAGAACTGTGGCTGTTTTTTCGCGTCCGCCGTCGGAGTAGTTCGCCCATTTGGAGTATAGCTCGAAGATTCTTTCGGGATGGCTTCGCCAAATCAATCCGTGAGAAGGCGCAATCATCTGTATGGGGGTATTTACCAATTTTGCTATCGCCCGCTTGGTATGGGCACTGTGAGCCGCGACAATATTCGAATAATATCGCAGCGCTTCTTCTTCCATGAATGAAAGATCGGCACATTGATCATCAAAAAGGATTCCCGGTAAAGCGCCGTAACCACCAAATGCATCACAGGAAAAAAGGATTTGATCTTCTTCGTCATAAGTGACCATGGTCTCGGGCCAATGGACGAACGGAATTGAAACAAACTTTAAAGTATGGCGGCCGATTTTCAATTCTTCACCGTCTGCCACAACCCTGAAGTTTTCGGTAAGGTTATAAAAGTTTCCGACGATTTCCTTTGCTTTCGCCGTTCCCAAGAAGATTGTATTCGGAGCCATGCTTGAGATTTTTAAGAGGGCACCGGTGTGATCCGGTTCAAGGTGATTCAAGACAATATAGTCAATTTGTTGAATCGGAATCAATTGTTCCAACATCTGAATATAATGTTCGGATAATAAATCGCTAGCCAGATCGATCAGGACTTTTTTTTCATCCAAAATCAGATAACTGTTTAAAGATACACCATTTGGAGTGATCGGCCATAAGCCCTCAAAAAGATCAGACTGTCTATCGTTGACTCCCACCCAATAAATATCTTTTGCGATTGAAATCGGCTCCATAATTCCTCCCCAAAATCAAATTAATTCTATTCTAAGCCCTTATGATCAGGCTGTACCGACGGTATTTCCGATGATCCATAAACAAAGCAAAGCATAACCGATAAAAAAACAAAGCAATGAAAGATTTGCCTTCTTTTTTGTCGGGAAAAGCCATTCTCCCGCAATTCCGAAACTGATCATAAGAATGATATCGCTCATCCAAACGGTTTCAGCGGTTGAAGCCGGCAACCATGAAATCATTCCCAAGAAAAGAAAATAAAAAATGAAGAAGAGCGATGCCGGGAACAGGATACAGATCGCAACGGTTAAAGTTTTATCCCATTTATCGGGAAGGGATACTCTCTTAAGAATCACCGGGCGTAAATATCGCAAGATCCCGAATGCGAGAATGCCGATTAAAATCAGAATTAAGGCGAGTTTCATCGAGAAGTCCCGTTCTTTTGAACGATTGATTCTTTTTCCAAATAATAATCGCAAAGATCATTCAGAAAGCATTCGGGGCAATTCGGATTACGGGCAAAGCAAATTCGCCGTCCGAGAAGAATCAGATTAATATGTGCCGTCCCGTAATTTTCCGGCGGGAACAGTTTTGCCATCTGTAAATGGGTTTGTTCGACGCTCATTTTTGCGGGTCTTAATCCCAGTCTGCCGGTCACCCGATAAATATGCGTATCAACCGGAAAAGCTGGGATGCCGAGCGAAAAAAGCATAACGATCGAGGCTGTTTTCATCCCCACCCCTTTAAAACTGGTTAACCAGGAACGAATGCGTTCAGGCTCCCATCCCTTCAGAAAATCCAAATCCAAACCGCCGGTTTCTTCCGTAATCTGTCTGAGAATCTCCTGAATCCGAGGTCCTTTCTGATTCCCCAGTCCGGCTGAACGAATACAGTCGATTACTTCCGAAGCTGGAGCATCTCTAACCGCCTCCCAAGTGGGGAAACGGTGACGTAAACTCACAAATGCCAAATCACGATTGCGATCGTTTGTGTTTTGCGACAAAATCGTGTTGATCATTTCATCCAGAGGCGCCATTTTCGACCAATTTGGAACGCCGAAGTTCTCAATCAGACGATCATAAATCACGGCGGCTTTATGTACCGGCAAATTCTCATGTGTCGAGGAAGATAATTCATCCATATCGCTGTTATTATAAGACAAGGCTCAAATTTCAGGAAACGAGACGGAATTCAAAGGACTGCAATGGACAGAAGATTCCATGTAGTATAATTGCTCAAGCAAGAAATGGAGAGGTGCCGGAGTGGTTGAACGGGGCGGTCTCGAAAACCGTTGTAGTCTTTTGACTACCGTGGGTTCGAATCCCACCTTCTCCGC
>DCTP01000129.1:0-8446 GCA_002329625.1 Leptolinea sp. UBA1437 | reverse complement strand
GTCTATCCCTTTATCCCGGAAAAAGCGATTCCTTCCACAAATTGTTTCTGAGCCAGGAAGTACAGAAGAATCATTGGCCAAACCGCCAAGAAACTTCCAGCCATAACGTGCGGGTAAATGGTGGTATGTTCACCGATCAACAGAGCCAATCCGGCTGACAGGGTGTATTTTTCCATAGAATTGTTGACGATCAGTGGCCAAAGCAAATCTTTCCAGGTGGAGAGTCCGGATAAAATCGCCACCGAAACCAAAGCAGGTTTCAAGAGCGGTAAAAGAATTTGATAATAGATACCGAAGAAACCGCAACCATCGATTTTGGCGGCGTCATCCAATTCTCGCGGTAGCGTTAGGAAAAACTGGCGTAACATGAAAACGCTGAAGACATTGAATAATCGCGGCAGAATTAATGCGATCAAAGTATCATTCAACCCCGCTTTAACCATCAGATCATATTGAGGAATTAAGAAGATCTGACTCGGAACCATCATCAGGCTCAGGCAAAAGATAAATATGGCATTTTTAAATGGGAAATTCAGCCGTGCAAAGGCATAAGCAGCCATTGAAGAAATAATCAATTCTCCGATGATGACAACCACCATCACAAAGAAAGTATTGAAGTAAAAATTGAGAAAAGGAAACTTATTCCATACCGTTATATAGTTGACAAGATTCCATTGAGCGGGCCACACGGTTAATGGAATTCGGATACTCTCTTCGTAAGTTTTGAAAGAGGTCAGGATCATCCATAAGAACGGAACAATCGAGATGATTACCGCCAGAATTAAGACCAAATGAGTTCCGATATGATGTTTCTGGATTGAAAATTTCTGCGATCTTGCCATGGCTAACTCTCCGTAAATACCCATTTTTTCTGGAGTTTCATTTGAATCATGGTAATGATAAAAATGATAATAAACAGAATGACCGTGATAGCCGAACCGTATCCTCTGTTATTGCGGACGAAGGCCTCTTCATAAAAATAACTTACCAAACTCCTGGCTGCCGGCATTCCGCTGCTGTTCATGGGAATCATCAAATAGATAAAATCGAAAATTTGGAAGACCCCGATAATTTCCATCAGTGTCACGAAAAATATCGTAGGAGAAAGCATCGGTAATGTGATTTTAAAGAACTTTGTTCGGTTATTTGCTCCGTCAATTTCAGCGGCTTCATAGAGAGATTTGGGAATGTTTTGCAGCCCGGCCAGAAAAACAATCATCCGTAAACTGACATCCGCCCAGATTAACACTGCCGAAACCGATAAAAGCACATAATTCGGATCGGAAAGCCAAGCTTGCGGTTGTCCTCCGAGTAATCGAATGATTGCATTCAATAAGCCGAATTCATAATTGAGAATCCATTTCCATATTAAACCGATGGCTGCGGGCATCGTAACCGCGGGAATAAAAATAAGCGTCCGATAGAAACCGGTCAGGTTAATCCCTTTATTCAGTAAAACCGCCAAAAGCAGTGAAATCGCAATTACAAATGGAACGCATAAGAGCACATACAGGAAGGTATTTTCCAGCGCAGCATAAAACTTATCTGAATGGAATAATTTCTCATAATTTGCGAAGCCGATAAATTTCGGATTCCCGAAAGCAGATTTATTGGTAAAACTGTAATAAAAATTCACAAAAAATGAACGCACCGAAAAAATCAGAAGGCCGATCATCAGCGGAGCGATCATCAGATAACCGGTTCTGGCTTCTTTTCGAGCTGTTTTTTTTATAAAAGTATTTTTTATTGCCATAACTGATATACCATCCTATGAAAATCAACGGAGCGGATCAAATCCTTCGGGTTTCAAATATTAATGATAAAGCTTCTCGGAACCTGAAAAAACACACACGAATAAATTGCCGATCCGGTAACTCTCTTGAAATAACGGATACTTCGGACTTTTTGAAAAGCGGTTTTATAACGACGGCAGCGAATACGGATGAATGAGCGGCTGCCGATTTTTCGGCAGCCGCTGCAATTCTCGAAGAGTTTATTTCATGGTTGCATTGTATTCATCAATGGCAGCCTGAACTTCTTTTGCCATCTTCGCTACGCCTTCTTCGGGAGTCACCGTCCTGGAGAAAATTGCCGCAGCATTATCCGAAATTATTTGGGTTGTAGTGGCAATGGCTCGATGAACCGGGTATTTGACCGCTGATTTGCTTTGTTCAATAAAGATACTGCCGTCGATATTTTGGAAGGTCGGTCCGTAAGCATCTTGTACCGCGATATAAGCCGGAATCTCAATTCTGGCTTCCGCCTGAATTCTGTTTGATTCAGGTCCGCTCAAATAAGAAATCAGCTTCCAAGCTGCTTCCTTATTCTTTGAAGAAGCGCTCATCGAATAACTGATTCCGCCCAGCGCACAGTGATTATTTTCGCGGGTCGGCATCGGGATTAAGCCGATATTTTTAGCGAAAGAAGCATTGTCCAAGACGGAAGATTTCCAGGATCCGACATACAACATGGCGGCTTTTTCGGATATGAACAAGTCGGTAGCTTTTGTATCCGATAAGATTTTGTATTCCGGTAAAATCTTATCATCCATCAGTTTAACGATATCTGCGAACGGTTTTACCGCTTTGGGATCATTCAAATCGGTGGTCAAACCATCGTCACTGTATATTTTTAATCCTTCCTGAACCAACAGTTGCAAATAAGACGGTTGCGGTTCATCGATTTCCATTGCGAGCGGATATTCTTCCCCTCCCTTTTCGGCAATCTTGTCACGCAATTCGGCTCCCTTTGCTACAAATTCATCCCATGTCCAACCTTCTTTCGGATATTCGACGCCGTATTTATCAAAAATGCCTTTATTATATGCGACGACAACGACATCCATTCCCTTCGGCATTCCATATTGAACCCCTTTGTCGCTGTACAGTTCCATCATGGCGGGCACCCAGGCTGATTTATCGAGACCGTCTTTTTCGATATAACTGTCCAATGGTTCAAGTATTCCCGCATCCGTGTATTTGGGCATAAAAACGTTCATCCAAAACACATCCGGAGCCGTACCGGCGCCTGCTGCGGCATCCAATTTCGTCCAATATTGATTCCACGGAGTAAGCTGCAACTCGACTTCGATATCGGGGTTCGCTTCCATAAATTTCCCGATTATGGTCTCAAATACCGGACTTTGAACTTCATCCCATAGCATGAATGAAATCTTGGTTTTTTCGGCGGCAGCGTTTGCACCGCTGAAAATTCCTAAAAGCAGGACAANNGTTCATTGACTGAATTAATCTCTGGGATTCGCGCAACTGTCTCGGACAATTACCTGATGCGGCAATAAAAACTCCCGTTGTGACAACGGTTTCTCATCGATTAATTTGATTAGAAGATCCGTTGCTTTTCGACCGATATCCTGAATCGGTTGATGGATCGTTGAAAGACGGGGGCGGACAAAACCGGATAACTCGATATCATCGAAACTGAATACCGAAATATCTTCCGGAACGCGGATTCCATGGTCTTGGAAATAGTTAATCGCTCCGATTGCCATCTCGTCACTGGCGAAAAAAACGGCGGTGGGAAGATTTTTTTGATTTTTTATTTCGGTTGCAACCGCTATTCCTCCGCCGAAAGAGCATTCGGTTGTATACAACGAAATTGAATTCCGATCAATCCCCCAGCTTTGAAGTCCCTCTAAGAAGCCTTTCCGACGAAGCGTGCCGGTAGAGTAAGAATCGCTGAAAACACCCGCTATTCGGACATGACCGAGCTGACAAAGGTAACGGGCGGCTTCGAAAGCCGCTCTTTCATCATCGATTGCAACGGTCGGCAAAAGACTGTCTTTAACCCGAACACTCGCCAGAACGATCGGAAAATCGACGATTTCTTCTAATTCACGCATTTCATCCGGTGTGTTTTCATGTAATAAAATAATTCCGTCCACCTGCCGGTCTTTCATAATCCGAAATGTCTTTTTTTCATTTTCAAAATTTCCCAGAATATTGGAAATAATTACGTTGTAATGAGCCCGATCGGCTTCCGCTTCGATTTGGGAAATCAATTCCGCATGGAATGCATTGGAAACCTTGGGCGTGACGATGCCGATCAATCTCGTTTTATGGTTAATCAAGCCGCGAGCGACCTGATTGGGGCGATAATCATATTTTTCGATCGTATTCAAAACCCGTGTTCTGAGCTCGGGGCTGACTGCTTTTGTTTTGTTTAAAACCCGCGAGACCGTTGCCGGTGAAACCTGAGCTTGTGATGCNNTTGGCCTTTATAAAATTCATTATATAGGAAAACCTTTTCCTGTCAAGAAAATAAAGGAACGAATTTAATCACAGCTTTTTTATGAGTTTTTACGACGGATATTCACAAATAAATTTTGTTTTAATATGCATTCTTGAATCTTTTAGGGTTGACAGGAAACCCTTTTCACGTATGATTGAGTTAATTAAAGCGAATTTGATTTTGTCCGCTCTGTGAAAAGAGGGAGGTTTTATGTTCTTTCGTTATCCTATTTCGGATGTTCATATCCATGTGTTTCGTCAGGAGGATGCGTTTGATGTTATCAAAATGGCAGACGAATTGTCTTATGACCAATATAATATTTTAAGCGCGACCTCATTGGGCCCCAGATTTGCCGCAGATAATCTGTTGACTGCGTGGCTGAAAATTAAAGAACCTTACCGCTGTCACGGATTTGCCGGTTTTAATTATCCTGAGATGGGTGCTCCCGAGGCGGAAGATTTGTTGAAGCAAGCCCAGGAATTTCATGCATTGGGTTTTGACGGAATTAAAATGATGGATGGAAAACCGGGGATTCGGAGAAAAATCGGGAAGCCGTTGGATGATCCGCTGTATGATCCGATGTTTGATTATCTCGAGCAGCAGAATTGGCCGGTGCTTTACCATGTTAACGATCCGATCGAATTTTGGACTTGGGATCTGATGCCCGAATGGGCAAAAGCAATGGGCGACCGTGTTTTTTACGGCAACGGCGAATATCCTTCCAAAGATACGATCGAAGCCGAGGCTGTTCATGTGGTCGAAAAGCATCCCCGGCTGCGAATTATTTTTGCTCATTTTTTCTTTATCGCAGACGACCTTGATAAAGCCGCCGGATATTTCGAACGATTTCCGAATCTGATGTTTGATATTACGCCCGGGTGGGAGATGTTTGAGAGTTTTGCCAATCGATATGATGAATCAAGAGAATTATTCAGGAAGTATGCTGATCGAATTATTTTTGGAACGGATACGATTTCCGATCATTGGAGGACCACGGTCGGCAATTTACGGCGAGTGATGGAAACGGATGAATATTTTGTTTCTTTTGAAGAGAACTGTCATGGGTTGAACTTGGATGAAAAAACATTGCGACAGATTTATATTGAAAATTATCATAAATTTTTACCAGCGAAGCCGGCCACGATGAAGGTTGATGAAATCATAGCTTATGCGGATCGTCTTTCCGATCGCATTACGGCAGAAGCACCGGCAGAAACGCCGACAATTTTAGCGGAAATAAAAAATTGCAGGCAGGAACTAGAGCGATTGAAAGATTAAGAGGAAATATGAAGCTAACTGTCATCGGCGGGGGCGGTGTCCGATCCTTATTTTTAGCGAAAAGTATCGCTTTGAAAGCCCGGGAGCTGAATATTGATGAATTGGTTTTGATGGACACCAATGATCAAAAATTGGAGATTTTCGGTTCGCTGGCAATGGAAGCGGCGATTCGGTTAGCCCCTCATTTGAAAGTTTCTTTGACCGCCAATGCTCGGGAAGCGGTCCGGGATGCGGATTATGTGATTACTACGATTCGTGTAGGCCAAGATGAAGCCCGTGTGGCGGATGAAAAAATTGCTATGGATCTTCATTTACTCCCGCAGGAAACGACCGGTGCTTGCGGTTTTTCGTTTGCAATGCGCTCCATTCCGGTTTTATTAGATTATTGCAGCTTGATACGGGATTTTGCAAAGCCTTCTGTTCAGGTTTTCAATTTTACCAATCCCGCCGGCTTAGTTTCTCAAGCATTGAGGGATGCCGGCTTTGATTTCACTTATGGAATTTGTGATGCGCCGAGCGGGCTGCTTTCTCAGATAGCGGATTTGAAAAATGTCTCGGTGGAACGATTGGATATGGATTGCTACGGTTTAAATCACCTTTCATGGTTTCCAGCTGTTCGGCTGGATGGGGAAGATATCACCCGGGAACTGATCCGAGATGATCGGTTGTATCATGAAACGGATATGAAATTCTTCGAACCGGAATTGGTGCAATCCTATCAGGCATTATTTAATGAATATCTGTATTATTACTATTATCGGGAACAAGCGGTTGAAAATATTCTGAATGCGAAACTTACCCGCGGACAATTGATCGAACAGGTAAATCATCAGATGATTCGGGATTTTTCGGAGCATCCTGAGCGATCATTTGAAGAGCGCTTAAAAGTTTTTGAACATTATTATGGCATCCGTGAGGATGCTTATATGGCTTCCGAGACAGGGAAAAAACGAGAAAAGGCATTTCACTTTGATTTATCTGCGCCGGATGCCGGCGGTTATGCGGGTGTAGCCCTTAATTTTATCCGCATGCGGCAGCAGGGCTATACGGGGCGAATGATATTAAGTGTCCCGAATCAAGGATCATTACCGTTTTTAGAGCAAAATGATGTAGCGGAATTGAGTTGCATTGTCGATTCGAACGGTGTGCATCCGGATCCGCCGACAAATTTTCATCCGGTGGCTTGTGAATTGATTCGGCGGATGAAGCTTTATGAACGGTGGGCTGCCGAAGCGATTTGCAGCCGAAATTTTGACCTGTCTGTTCGGGCGCTGCAAATCCATCCATTAATCGAATCTTACTCACTTGCGAAATCATTGGCAAAGTCATTTTTTAAACTGAACGAACCATGGATAAAATAAATCGGGGGAAGAAAGAATGAGTTTTGTCGCCGGAATTGGCAGAGCAAATATTGATCTTCTTTATTCGGGATTATCACATATTCCACGTGAAGGGGAAGAGGTCTATTCAAAAGATTTTGATCTTCAACTGGGCGGGGGGCCAGTTGCGACAATGATCAATTTGCAGCGCCTGGGAGTGCCGATAAAAGTTATAACTTTTTTGGGAAAAGATATGTTTTCGGCATTTGCCGAACAACAACTGCAAGAATATGGTGTTGAAGCGATCAATCTATACGGCGGCGGGAAAATTCCGGTGAATATTTCTACCGCGATGATTACGAACCGGGATCGGACTTTTGTCTCTTATAGTCAGCTTCAACAAGCCACCGCCGATCAATTGGAAATTGCCGAATCAGCGATGGACGGTGCAAAAATTGTTGAAATGCAACCCGGATTTCTCGAATTGTATCGAAATCTCAAACAGAAGGGGACGCTGCTGGTCTTGGATATGGGTTGGGAAGATGATCTCAGTTTTGAAAAATACCGGGATTATTTTGAACTGGCTGATTATTTCACGCCCAATCTCAAAGAAGCGCTCTATTTAACCGGCACTGATAATCCGTTGGATGCATTAAAAATTCTTTCTCAATGGTTTACCAAACCGATTGTCAAAATCGGCGATCAAGGATGTCTGATTCAGGACGAGGAAGGAATCTGGCAGATCCCCCATATAGACGAANNGGGATGCATTTCTCAGCGGTTTTATTTACGGTTTATACCATGAGGCGGATTTTCGCACGGCGATTTTATACGGAAATATTATGGGAGGGAAAGCGGTTACAGAGGTAGGCTGCCTGACCGCTTCTTTGTCCGAGCAAGAATTGTTGAACTATGCGGATCGCTATCTGAATCGGATTGCTCGGATCAGTGAAAAAAGACATTATACTTAGCTCTCCCCGGTAAATTCGAGCTTTCCAATTTGATAAAAATGAGCATAGGTTTCTCGTTTATAATCCTTTTATATGCGAAAATATGCGAGGTTGATCAAAATAATCCTTTTGGTATGGTTAATAGGGAACCTTTCGGCTTGTACGCTTCCGTCTAAATCCCCGATCGTTTCGACACCGTATGATCCGGTCTCTGATTTGGTGAAAACTATTCAATCGATGAGTTCACAAACCCCTTATCCGACCGGAACTCCCTATCCGACACAGACTCCCTATCCGACCTATTCCCCCGAAGAAATTGCCGCTTTTTATGCGGAAAATATTCTGACGGTGACTCCTACCGTACGAGTTTTACGGGAAACTGCCGGACAAAATGTTATTTTGGTTAATCCGGGTCTTTGGTCCCGCGATCTCAGTAAATATGCATTTTGCGAAGATCGATTTGCCGTAAAGATCGGCTACAGACAGCCTTATTTTGCTTACGCGGTAGGGAATGAGGTATCCAAATCCCAGTTTTTGTTGGTCAATCTGATGGTCTGGAATATTTCAGATTCAACGATTCCGCTTATTTTCCACAAACAATTTAAAGCAGTCGGGACTTACCGAGGAGAAAAAACAGAATATATTTCTTAC
>DCTP01000044.1 GCA_002329625.1 Leptolinea sp. UBA1437 | reverse complement strand
GAAGAGGCGGATGATTATGTCGGTGCCAAAGTTTTTATCCGGAAAGGTCAACAACCGGATTCTTCCGTTACAAAAGAAGAAATCGAGAAAAATTGGACAAAAGTCCGAGAACTGATAAAAAAACATGATGCGATTCTGGATGCGACTTTAAATCATGCGCAGCTGCTCGAAGTTCGAGACGGCGTTCTCTATCTCGGATTCCCGCGAGAGACAATTAAGAATCAAATGGAGAACAGCCGAAAAAGCATGCTATGGACCAGTGCAGCCATCTCAAATGTGTTGGGAAAACCGGTCGGTGTGGCATTGACAATTCTGGGTAAAAAAAACCGCCAACCCGAATCTCAAGGACCGTTGGTTAATGCCGCACTGCAATTAGGCGGGAAACTGGTCATCAACAAAGAAAAAACAAAATAGAAATAAACAATTCATTTTAGAAATTAGATCGGTAAGTACCGAAGAATTTAATTCGGGAACCTGGGTAAAATAACAACATATAATTGAAAAGTTGAATAAAAGAAAATAACGAAATATCAGAGGAGAGAAGCAAATGGCTAAAGGATACGGAAGACCGGGTGGCAGACCTGCGGGGAATCAAAATGCGATGAGGCAGCAGCTGATTGAGCTGCAAAAGCAAATGGAAGTGGAACAGGCAAAAATCGCCGAAGCCACTGTTACCGCGACAGTCGGAGGCGGGGTGGTTAAAATCACCATGACAGGCGACCAGACCTGCAAATCCGTTGAGATAGATCCGGATTTTCTCAAAGAGGCTGATGCCGAAATGCTTCAGGATATGATTTTAAGCGGCATTAATTTGGCTTTGGAACAGAGCCGTAAACTTTCCGAAGAGAAAATGAGTTCGATCAGTAACACATTATCTTCCATGGGATTAGGTTTTTAATCAGATGGCAAATATTCCCGCTCCGGTTCAAAATTTGATCGATGCTTTTTCAATGCTTCCCGGAATCGGCCCTCGTACCGCTTCACGATTGACTTTTTTTCTGCTGAAGAATAATACGGATATCGCGCAAAAATTATCCACTGCATTAATGAATTTGAAAACCGAGACAGCGTTATGTAGGGAGTGTTTTAATATCACCTTGGCAGGCCATGATTTATGCGCAATATGTGAAAATGACCAACGGGATCAACATGAATTGTGTGTCGTGGAAACCCCTATGGATGTTATTGTACTGGAACAATCCGGCGGCTACTTTGGAAAATATCATGTCCTACATGGACTTCTGTCACCGATCGAAGGGATCAATCCCGAAGATATTCGTTTAGCTCCTCTTTTCGAACGAGTTGCGACAGGTGATTATAAAGAAGTTATTATCGCAACTAATCCTTCGATGGAAGGAGATGCCACCGCTTTGTATATCCGCCAACGTTTGGAACCTTACCATGTCCGCATCACCCGTTTGGCAAGAGGGCTGCCATCGGGAGGCGAGTTGGAATATGCAGACCAAAATACCTTGTTACGCGCCTTGTCCGGTAGACAAGAAATGTGATTCGATTTCTTTTTTATAAAGCGAGATAAGAAATGCGGCTCTCGGGGAGCCGCATTTCTCTTTCTATTAATCAATCGGATAGACAAAAATCATTTATGCGGGACATAAATATAAAGGGAAAACGGACAGAATCTGCTGTTATCATAATCCGTTCCTTTAACAAGGCTGTAGGTGGTGTAATACTTATCGTCCTCTGTGGTTTTCTCTTTGGGAGCTTCCATTCGAATTTTCCATCGGATCGATTGTCCGGGTAAAACTATTTGTGCGGAATCATAGTCTTTATCGAGATCATAGTGGTACTTTCCTTCGATTTCCATCCGCCATCCAGTATATTGCATCACATCGATATCCGTATTCCATGCTTCGGTACCGGTATTGGTGATCGTAACATCGAAATCAAAATCTTCTCCCGGCGCAAATTGCTGATACCAATAAGGACTGTTTACCTGAACGCTGCAATCATATGCCGGTTTGGGGACATTCACCCCTGTGGGAATTACTTCTACCGCCCTTCCGAGCGTCGGAGTGACTTGCCAAATTACCGGAGGAATAACTGGCATCGGCGTGGAAGTCTGTAACAGCTGGATTGACGGATTGCTTTTTTGAACGGATGTTGGCACGACGGTTCCGACCGGATTTTTCAATATAATTACCGCACCCGACCGAATGACCGGATTGCGCATTTTGATTACTTCACCGGTTGCGGATGATCCGCTTTGAGGAGTCTGTGTCGACCAAACAATTTGTTTGGAAGAAGGTATAAAACCAAGAATCGTAACGATTAAGAAACCGACCAGAATGATAGCCGAAAATCTTTTCTTGAACAGAACCTTTTTCATAAATATTCCTTTCTATTCATATCAAGTTGTTTTTATTCTACTATACTTGTTTCAAGCGCCGATCAAACGCGATCTCTCTTTCCCTTCCGCCTGATCGGAAAAAATCCATATTCTTTAGACGACCGAAGAATAGAAAAGGTTCACTTGCTTTCATGGAAAATTATTACCAGACCAGTTACTGCTACTCTCCTTCTTGGATGAAAGAATTTAAATGCCTGGCTGAAAATTGTCCTCAAACCTGTTGTCAGGGATGGAATATCCCGGTTGATGAAAAACATGCAAGTTTCTATCAAAATCTCGCGGATAAAAATCTTCATGAAATAACGGATTCCACTTTACGAAAAATAAGTACAGGCAAAGGAAAGAACCGTTCAACCGAATATTTTCTCAATCTGCTGAAACAAACCGATGAACTTTGCCCTTTTCTTTCCGAAGCAAAATTATGTCGCTTACAGGAAAAATACGGCGAATTCGCACTTAGTGATACCTGTTTTTTCTTCCCCCGTTATTATTGGCAAATTGATTCTTCCCTGTTTCTTTCGGCATCGCTCTCTTGTCCGAAAGTGAGAGAATTGGCGTTGTTGAACCCGAATCGGATGGATTTTGAGTCGATCGAAACATATATAGATCCTAATGCCGATTGGCTATTTTGCGAATTTATCCGAGACGATAAATGTCGAATTCTTTTAAAATTACGGGACGATATCGTCAAAGCACTCATTAAATGTGTCCAAAATCGGGGAAAAAAGATGCCGGACCGGCTGGCAAACGCTTGCAATCTCCTTATTGGCATCGGTGAAATGATCGAAAACGGTATGGACGAAGAGGCAATTCGCAACATTTTGATCGGTCCTTCATCCGGAGAGCTTTCCGATCCGATTTTAACTTCCGATGAATGCGAGGATTCTGTCCGGCTTTCCGAGTGGATAAAAATTTTAAATGAATGTCTTAACTGGGGGTTGGAAGGAGCTTCGAAATCATCCATAGCAATCCAAAGGAATATGATCAGTTTGCTCGCAGGTGGGACAGATCCGATTATATTGATGGCTGAGCATTATAGGATAGGAAGAGACAATATTATGGAACTTTTTTCCCAAAAATATACTTATCTGTCGGAAAATTTCATGGTCTTATTCTTTTTTTCGGATTGTTTGAAACAATTTTCCCAATATCAACAAGAGTCGACAACCGTCGAACGGATTGTTAAATTCGAAATTGCCCAAGTAGTGATTGTCTGGAGCCTTTTAAAAATTCAGGCAGTAAATAAAGCCTTACAAATCGGATTATTTACTGTCGATATGTTCTTACAAGTCATAGCAGAAACGGACCGCGATTTTTTGCATTATCCGGCTTATATTGGGCAATGTGCTCAGCGATTGTCGATGAAATTCGATTCAAATGAGAAATTAATTGAATGTTTATTTTATTGATCTGTTTCCGAAAAATATTGATCCAAAGCATCATTGATTGTCGGAAAACACTTTGTATTGATCGTTTTCATCAATTCTGCCTTTTCGGGAGTTGTAGAGATGCCATATCTTCTAGTTTGGGCGATATAACCGTAATTTTGTAGAATTTTTGCCGCACCTGTGACGGATTGAATACCAGATAGGGAATCTTCAAAAACCGCGATATCAAGTATAGAATCTTCCGGAAGAATAGGCAAAAAAGGATTGACTTTATTCTCGGATTTTCCGGGAAAGTCCCAGGTTGAAACAACGTTGAAAGTCATTTCGAAAGAATCACTGATGGCATAAAGGATCGCAAAAAGTGCATGAAAAGGATTCGGTTTCAATCTGCTATCTTGCGGAAGACCCTGCTTCTTCTCATAATAATGTAATATACCTACACCGACATTTTTTATCCGCCCATCTCCCCAACCTAATTCATCCATCGCAATTTCCGCCTCNNGGACGAGCAGTAATCGTCGCCACGTACAATGATTTCCCGTTCATTTCGAGAATTTTTTTCCGGTATTTTTCGTTAAGAAGGGCTTTATTCACAGTCATTAATCTGGAAGGAATTCCCTTTTCGGTCGGTATATGAAATGTTTTTTCAAAAAGCTCCGAACCGAGAATATAGGTTTCCAATTTCTGAAAGCACCAAGAAGTATGCACATTTAAAGAATCCGCCAACAGCTCACATAAAACCGAATCATCCCACAGTCTGGGTAAAATACTCTGATCTTTCTGATCCAGACAATGTTTGTAAACAGCCAAAGCTGGGATATCTTCTCCATTTAAAATATCTTGAATCTGCGGTATCTTCTGCCAAAGAACTTCCGGAAATGGCACAGTTGGGTGGATGCGGGGAAGATTATTTAATTTTTCAAGTTTTCCAAAAGGTTTTGCTTGCGGGTTATTCTCGGCATACCAATCTAAAAAAAAGGATAAAGTCAACGGAACCATATCCCATTCCGCCAAAACACCGTAAGCATCAAATCGATCCGCAAATTCCCTGCCGATTTGAATTTCCGGAAATCCGAAATAATTCATAAACCAGGAAACCGTATCCGTAAATGCTTTCCGATACCCGCCCTGAGAAACCAACACACCGTCGATATCAAACAATAAGACCCGATACGAATTTTTTCCCATCAGATCAAGCCAACCTTTTTCCCGACATATTCAAAAGCGTCTAATACCTGATCGAGTTGTTCATCTGTATGGGTTGCCATGTAACTGGTTCTCAACAATTGTCTACCGGGAGGGGTTGCAGGCGAGATTACCGAATTAACGAAAACGCCCCTTTCAAACAGGCCGCTTGCCATTTCAAAGGTCTGTTCATTTTTTCCGATAAGAATCGGTACGACCGGTGTTACGGAATTCCCGATATTAAATCCAAGCTCAGATAATCCCTTCCGCATCTTATTTCCATTCTTTATCAAACGCTGATTCCATTCGGGTTCTTCTCGCATGATTCTTAATGCAGCCAAAGCTGCCGCAGCACTTGCCGGCTGGATACTTGCGCTGAAAATCATCGATCGGGCGTTATGTTTAATGTAATGGACAATTTCTTCGTCGCCGGAAATGAAACCGCCCAAAGAAGCGAAACTCTTACTGAAAGTCGACATGATTAAATCGACTTCTTTCGTTAAGCCGAATTGTGCAGCAGTACCGTGACCGTTACCTGTCACACCGATCCCGTGAGCATCGTCCACCATCAAACGGGCGCCATATTTTCTTGCGATGGGAACAATTTTGTCCAACGGAGCTAAATCTCCTTCCATACTGAACAAACCATCCACAATAATGAGCTTTCCCGTCTCTTCCGGGAGAGAGCTTAAGACCTTTTCCAAATGCTCCATATCATTATGCGCAAATCGTTCCAATTTACCGTAGGAAAGCTTGACGCCGTCATAAATACTGGCATGAGAATCTTTATCGAGAATGGCGTAATCATTCCGACCGACTAATGCGCTAATTGTTCCTAAATTCGTCTGCATTCCGGTTGAAAAAACCAAAGCCGCTTCTTTGCCCACAAACTCGGCAATTTCATGTTCCAAAGTTTCATGCAATTCCAACGAACCATTTAAAAATCGAGAGCCGGTACAACTGGTTCCGTATTGGTGAATTGCCGCTATCGCCGCTTCCCGAACTTTCGGATGAGTTGTGAGCCCCAAGTAATTATTGGAACCACACATGATCAGTTTCTTGCCCTTATATTCCGCAACGGTTCCTTCATTTTCTGAAAGCGGCAAAAAATAAGGATAATGTCCGTCGCTAATCATTTTTTTGATCATGTCATATTCGTAACACTTTTGGAAAATATCCATAAAATCCTCTTATTTCCTTCGATAAATTGATGATGATTGCACAGAAAAAGTCTTGAAAATTATAAATGATGTTTCCAAGAATTCCGGAAATTACACTTTAACAGATTCTTGATTGACCTGATTGAAAAAATCAGAGCGAATCGTTTCGTCTTTGAGAAATAAACCGCTGAAATTCGTCGTTATGAGCTTCGCCTGATCTTTTTTTACCCCTCGCATCATCGCACATAAATGGCTCGCTTCGATCAGTACCCCACACCCTTTCGGTTGCAGAATTTCTTCGATTGCTTCCATGATTTGGGTCGTCAACCTTTCTTGAACTTGAAGGCGGTGTGCATACATATCCACAATCCGCGGAATTTTAGACAAGCCGATAATTTTTTCGTCGGGCAAATATGCAACATGTGCCATTCCGAAAAAAGGCAGCATATGATGTTCACAAAGACTGTAAAACTCGATATCCTTTACCAGGACCATACCGTTCGATTTTTCATGAAAGACAGCGCCGTTGACAATTTCTTTCAAATTTTGTTGGTACCCCGAGCAAGTTTCTCGATACATTTTTTCAACTCGGATCGGCGTAGCTTTCAACCCCTCCCGCTCAGGGTTTTCTCCCAATTGAGTCAAGATAATCTCTATGGCATCCCGAATGGTCGGATTTTTTTCTTTTTGTTCATCGATCATTTATTTCGCTCCGCTAAAGTTCCTATCAACTCATTTAATTCATTCCCATATTTTTCATTGAAAGAGAAACTTTTCATTTTCTTTGAGGCTTCACTCATAGCCGTCTCCCATTGATTTCGGGTATAGCTATCCGCACCGATTTCCCGCAATCGATCAGCAAAATATCCCACCCTTTCCGGATCACCGTTATATTCCTGCCATTCTTTATTAAATGAGGCATCATGATTCATTGCATATTGAATCGGCAAAGTCTTCTTCTTACCGGTAATGTCGGTCGAAACCGATTTTCCCAAATGATTTGAATCGCCCCAAATTCCGAGATAATCATCTTGCATTTGGAATGCTAATCCGATTTTTTCACCCACTTTTTCCAATTCAGCAATTGTACTTTGATTTGCTTCGGCTGCGATCGCACCCAATGTAAAACTTCCTTTGATTAATGCCACCGTCTTCCCTGAAATCATTGTTAAATATTCCTCTTCGGTAATACTTTGACATTTTTCAAAAGAAATATCCAAATGCTGCCCCATTATCAAATCCGTCACCATTTGATCAAACACAGAAATTTCCGAGTCGGTCTTTGAACGACCACTAATTTCATGCAATGCCTTATAAGTCAGAGCAAACAGCATATCGCCGGCATTCAGACTCAACGCGCTACCCCATTTTTTCCACACGGTCGGTTGACCATGTCTGGTTTCTCCCAAATCTTCAATATCATCATGGATAAGCGTGAAATTATGAAACATTTCGAGGACTGCTCCGTACAACAAAGCCGGTTCATGACTACCGGAAATCGCACCGCAAGTTAAGCAACAGATCAACGGCCGAATTANNGCTTCCCGCCGGCATGTACTGTTCCGCCCGAATCCATTCCGAGCGCATAAAAAAGCATATCGGAAAGCGTCTGATCTTTTTTTTCGATTTCTTCTTTCGCAATCTGCCGATACAGTGTCTCATTTATTTGTCGGATTATTTCTTTTTGGAAATCACTCAAAATTGTTTCTCCCTGGTTGATATAGGGTCCTATTTTTTCTTTATTGAAAAATTTTATATTTTTTCAACGGCGGATGATGTAAAAACAGCCGCACGATATTGAAAGATATATCGTTCCAAAACAGTTATCACCGCTTCCGCGTTTTCCAACGCAGGTCTCAATAACGGAATGGCTATTCCGCAAAGTTTTGCACCGAGCAAGCAAGCTTTTCGCATTTCAATCCCATTACGAATTCCACCGGATGCAATCAAATTGATTTCGGGCATCTTTTGATGAATTTGATCGATACAAACAGCCGTCGGAATCCCCCATCCACCGAAAGGCGCGATTGTTTCAGCCGAAATTTTTTGACCGGCAGTCAGAGCTTCGATTTTTGCCCACGAAGTCCCCCCGGCACCCGCTATATCGATCCATCGGATTCCCGCATCAGCCATTTTTGCCGCCGTCGAAACAGATATTCCGAATCCGACTTCTTTCGCCACAATCGGAACGGGGAAATCGGCGCAAAGTTCTTTAATTTTATCGATCAATCCTCTGAAGTTGGTATTTCCTTCAGGCTGAAAAACTTCTTGCAGAGGATTAAAGTGCAGGATCAACGCATTTGCGTTGACCGAATCAACCAATTTTAATAACTCATTTTTTGTCCACCCGTAATTCAATTGAACCGCACCGATATTTGCCAAAATCGGGATGTCGGGTGCTTCTTCTCGAATATATTTCAATGTTTCCAATTTTTGATTTACCAGGTAGATGCGCTGTGAGCCCAACGCAAAAGGAAGATTCATGGCTTGGGCTGCCCGTGCCAAATTCCGATTGATTTGTTCACTTTGATCCGTTCCACCCGTCATAGAGGAAATCATTAAAGGAAATGAAATTTTATGGTTTAAAAAATCTGTTTCAAAATTTAAAGCGCTAAAATCTTCTTCCGGACAAGATTCGTTAATCAATCGGTAATTTTCAAAGCCGTTGGAAATCTCCGATTGAACATCGGAGTTCAGGTATGCATTCAAATGATTTTCTTTTCTTGAACGGATTGACATTCTCTTCCTTTTTTCTCCCATCAGTTTACCATGAATCCGCCTTCATCGGATTGCCTGGATTGAATTAAAATATATTATATATTATATAGATCTTTGTTTATAATTATGAATGTTTTTCGTCGGTTCAATGATAGAATAAGATAAATCAATATCTTATATAAATCAGGAAACCGCTCCCTCATGGCAGAACAACCGATCAATCAGAAACTATCCCGATTTCAAGAAATCAGAAGAAATAAAAAAATCAGAATCGGATTAATTATTTTTGTTCTGTCGGCACTGACAATTCTATTTATCAAATCGGATTTTGAAACAATTAAAAATTTTATCCAGAGCCACCAAATCCTCGGGGTTGTTGTCAGTTTGTTGCTCTATATTCTATTCGGATTGTTTTTTATTCCAACCGAACCTTTAACGATTTTCCTCGGAGCATTAATGGGTGTCTTGCAATCCGTCATTATCTGCACCGTAGGAAATACCTTTGCATCTTTGATTGAATATTATATTGGAAGTTTAATCGGAGATATCTCCGATTTTGAAAAACAAAAAGAAAACTTACCCTTAAAGCTGGGGAAAATGCCTGTAAAATCTCTACCTTTTCAGTTCGGAGTTAGGGCTATTCCGGGCATTGGGTCAAAATTTGCGAGTGTTTCAAGTGGAATTTATAAAGTTCCCATCCCTTTCTTCCTAACAATCAGTGCCATATCGAATTTTATCGGCGCCATTTTTCTTTCCTACGGCGGAGCTTTCTTAGCCCGTTATTTAAAATAATTTTTCTAAGGAGAACATCATGGAATTCACTCTTCCCGTCTATCATGAACCGGATTTTTCTCAAGCGATATTTGTTCATTCGCCCGATGTAAACACCGAAGAAGTGATAAAAGACGGAGTCGCTCCGGATAATTTTCACGGAACTTCTATGTTCCCCGAATATTTCAAAATCAACGGAGAATGGAAGCTTGCGGAAGACAGTCGGATGGACTGTTGCGTAGTGATTCGCGAAAACGGAAAACTTGAAGTAATTGAACTTCGAAATTTAAAAATCGGAGATCGAGTCATCCTCGGTCGAACGGATCATGCAGAAGAAGGCATATTTCTTCATAATTCTGGTTTTGCCGTCACCGAAGAGATAAATGAAAAATTCTTATTTCGGGCAGGCAGAAGCCGTGAAACTGCCTTTTCAAAAGATTATGATTCTCTATATCATCTGCTGCTCCATGAAAAAGAATTTGGATATATTGTATGGGTGATGGGACCTGCCTGTGCTTTCGATGCTGATTCTCGAAATGCGATGTCGCAATTGATATGCAACGGTTATGCGCACGGTTTGTTGGCGGGAAATGCTCTGGCGACACATGATTTAGAAGCCGCTTATTTCGGAACCGCATTAGGTCAAGATATCTATACGCAGGAATCGAAACCAAACGGTCATTATCATCATATTGAATTAATTAATCGTGTCAGACGCAGCGGTTCGATTCGAAAATTTATCGATGAAAATCGAATCAATAACGGTATTATCGCCTCTTGTATCCGGCGAGAGATTCCGATCGTTCTGACGGGATCCATCCGAGATGACGGTCCGCTTCCGGAAGTAATCGCGGATGTCTATCAGGGGCAAGATGCCATGCGGAACATTATTCGAAAAGCCACCACCGTTATTTGTTTGGCAACTCAGCTGCATACGATTGCCACCGGCAATATGACGCCCTGTTTTCGAGTGGTTAATGGAAAAGTTCGACCGCTTTATATTTATTCCGTCGATATTTCCGAATTTGCGTTGAACAAACTGAGCGATCGCGGCAGTTTGACTGCCACCAGCATCGTAACCAATGTACAGGATTTCGTTGTAATGGTCTCAAACGGTTTACAAAAACTCGAAGAAAAACCTTTTCAAACATGTTTGTAAGCCAAGCCAGCGAGCGGAAAGTTGTTTTAAGCCGCCGATAGCTCTGTGACAAGGTCTTGTAATTTCCAAGCATTTAACCATTCCCGTTTCCGGAATATAATGGAGCCATCATTTCGGTTATAGAAAGGCAACAGTCTGAAGGAATTTTTCATTATTTGAACACTTTTGACAGGAAACGTTAAAACTTATGGAAATCAAAACAATAACAATCATTGGCCAAGGTGCTCTTGGTATTCTTTTTGGCAGCCAATTGGCGAAACACCTTGGGAATCAAAACGTAAGGTTTCTAGCAGATCGGGAACGTATCGATCGATATCAAAAAGAAGGAATTTTCTGTAATGGGGAAAAATGTGATTTCACTTACATCACTCCTGATATGCAGGGAAATCCGGCTGATTTATTAATTTTTGCCGTCAAATATCCCGCCCTGCCTCAGGCGATTCGTGATGCAAAAAATCAAGTGGGGGATAAAACAATTATTCTTTCATTGATGAACGGAATAACCAGTGAACAATTGATCGGAGATACCTACGGTATGGATCATATGCTTTATTGCGTAGCGCAGGGAATGGATGCGACTCGAACGGGAAACCAGCTCGTTTATTCATCGGCAGGTTTGCTTGAATTCGGTGAACTCGATAATACCTTGAGTGAGAAGGTAAAAGCTGTGGTAACTCTTTTTAAAAAAGCCGATATTCAATATCACATTCCCGAAGATATGAATCGAATTATGTGGAAAAAATTCATGCTGAATGTCGGGGTGAATCAAGTGACCGCTGCTTTCAATTCCGATTATGGGGCTGTTCAAGCGGAAGGGGAACAGAGGGATACGATGATCGCTGCTATGCGGGAAGTGATTCAAATTGCTAATCGAAAGGGGATTCACTTAACCGAAGAAGACATTCAATATTGGTTAAATGTATTGGATGGATTTAAACCCGAATTAATGCCTTCCATGCGACAGGATACCGCCGCAAAAAGAAAGACAGAAGTGGAACTTTTCTCAGGCGCGATGATTCGAATGGGCAAAGAACTGGACGTTCCTGTCCCTGTCAACGAAATGCTCTACAAAAAGATCCGGGAAATTGAATCGGCATATGGACCGGGGATCAAGTGACGGGTTGAATAACAACATATTTAAAAACTTGCCTTGACCTGCTTCCAATCCTGTGTTAAAATCCAATCCGTTGAGTTTGGGAAGGCACTTTCAAGCCGGATCGCTCATGGGGGCGTGGTGTAGCGGCTAACATGCGGCCCTGTCAAGGCCGAGATCGCGGGTTCGAACCCCGTCGCTCCCGCA
>DCTP01000118.1:21665-21844 GCA_002329625.1 Leptolinea sp. UBA1437 | reverse complement strand
AGAAAATAAAACAATACTGTAGCGATTTCGCCGAAAATTCATCATCCCTCCTTAATTATTATATTAATCAGACAATGATCAGAAACATACTTGATAAATCAATATTAAATATACCTCTTATTTATATTTCTTTCAATATCTATTTATCAAATATTTTTTACATTACCTTTTATCAATAG
>DCTP01000118.1:21037-21602 GCA_002329625.1 Leptolinea sp. UBA1437 | reverse complement strand
TCTAACCAACTGAGCTAACCGCTCGAACAGCATGCATTATAAACAATAAGCTGCTTCTTGACAAGGAAATGTTTTAAAATAATGAAAACGTCCAAATCATTCGATATGATAGAATTATTTTGAAAGTTTATCCGGAACAAGTTTGGAAAGGGTTTGATATGACTAAAAAAAGCAATATAAGCCTAATCATCTTTATTCTCATCATTGCGGGAATTTTATCAGGATGCAGTAATCTGCCAAAGAATCCGACTTCCACCCCGACAATGAGCGAAGAAGAAATGGTAAAAGCGGCCGAAGGCACGGCGTTGGCTGTATTCAGCATGACTCAAACGCAAGACGCCATTCTTCATCCGTCCGCGACGCCGGAACCGACTTCCACTCCGACACCTGCATTTACAGCCACAAATCCGGCTCCGGTCATTCCTCCGACAGCAACGGAACCCGTCCGTCCTTATTTATCGGTCGGTTATAAAAGTTGTTATGTAAAAAACATCTCCGGTGATCAAGATCATATTACCCCTTATGACAGACTGTATCTTGAAGTTTGCTATACCAATGACGGATC
>DCTP01000118.1:20897-21022 GCA_002329625.1 Leptolinea sp. UBA1437 | reverse complement strand
AAAAATGTCGCACCGAATGAAAAAGCCTGCTTCAGTTTCAATCAAAATATGGCCGGGTATGAACTCGGGCAGCATTATTCAACTTTTGCATTGACAACCGATGGGGGAGCAATTTTAAACGAAGG
>DCTP01000118.1:6586-20785 GCA_002329625.1 Leptolinea sp. UBA1437 | reverse complement strand
GGCCAATTCGATCGGAGCGACTGTGGAGGCACGTGTCTTGACGAAAATCGGATTAATTCCGGATACATCCGTACCCACCACCACGGCTCCTTCCGCGACACTTCCTGTCCTGTCTGCTACCGTCGGCATCGCAGAGAATCTGATCGCCTCGGTGACCCCAGAATCTTATCAGGGTCTGCATGCCAAATTTGTCAATTCCTATGCTTATACCGAAGGCGGTGATAACGGGAACCAAAAAACTTTTGAGTCAGAATATACTCCTAATACACTTTTTACTTTTGATGTTGTCTTTCAAAACGACGGAACCGTGAATTGGCCTCCTCAGGTTGAAATGCGAAATACCGGTTCGGTCAGCACTTATACCGGTCATCGCCCAAACGTAATTGTGGACACTTCCAATAATCCAGTCAAACCGGGAGATCGGTTGGGATTCTCCATTTCAGCCCATGGAAGCGAAGAGCTCGGATGGCATACATTTTATTTCCAACTTTATGATGCCGTATCCGGTGTACCGATTCCGGGAGGATATGGCTACTTCAGCTATTTGGCAAAATAAAAAGCAATCCTGTATACATGACACCTTTTGGAGAAATCAGGCAAAAAAATGATAACGGGCATTGAGGAAAATATTTTTTTGGCGGCACTTATCCTCTTATTAATCATTCTTTTTATGCTCAGCCGGATTTATAAACACGAAGACCGTTTCATTTTTTGGTTGACACTTCTTTTTTCTGTCGGTGCGATTTTCTCTCTGTCGGGGCTGCTGTTCATTCAGCTCGGTCCGGAATTCACCGGACTACCTGATCATTCTCCCGATGCGCAAAAAACGCTGGAATTCTTCCAAATGCTTTTATTCTTCAGTTGGATTTTGATAGGTATTCTGTTTTCGAAAGCGTTTAATACACCGATGAAACAACACCGACGAATTTTGCTCGGAATGATCCTTTCCTTTCCGGTTACGACTATTGCCGGAAATTTTATCTATCAACTTATTTTATGAAAAGGAGCGGGATGATTTTTATCAGCCTGTAAAAAAGATAACGAAATGGTTCAAGATCCTTGGCTGACCGCTGATTTTATTTGGAAGATTTCAGGATTTACCGTTATATTATTGATCATCAGTTGGATTTTCGATCATTTTAAAACCGATTCCCGTCTCACTCGAAGAATCGTTCTGAGTACAGGAGTTGTGGTTTTAGGTTATTTGTTCTTCCGTTTTCTCACCGTTCCGAATATCGAGTTTAATGAGACCGTGATTTCCATATTATTCTTAACCAGTTGGATACTGATTTCATTTTTAATTTATAAAGCGGTAAAGCCGGATATGCAAAAATTATTGAAAGGAATCTTCTCCGCATTGATTTCCTTCGGAATAAGTACATCTTTCTTTAACCTGTTGACTCCCTTTAAGAACCTGTCTGCGGATCGGCAAATCGTTAACTCGGAATATGCGATTTGGGTTCCGGTCATAATTTGGATCATCCTCAGCGGACTTTTTTATGCCGCTTTTAATTCCGGCATGAATCGTTTTCTCCGAATCATTTTGGGGATGGTATGTGGATTGGCACTTACCGCCATTTTGCAGCCTCCGCTTTTACAATTCCTAAACGGTTAAGTGATCATGCCCATCGAAAATCTGATCTTATTGGAAATGATAGCCGGCTGGTCAATTGTGACTTGCCTGGTATATGAACTTTCTCTTTCCATCAGTAAACATCAAATAATTCGAGTCCTGTTTTCCCTGATTATCAGTCTGGGAATTACTTTTTTGGTATGGGCAATATTTTTCTCCGGTAAAGTAAATTGGAATGTCGAAGAAGGATTCATCGGAAAATCCGATGAAAGTATTTTCCGCTTCGTATTTATCCTATTATGGATATGCGTCGGATTCTTATTTTCAAAAGCTTTCAATCCTTCCATGCATCCGACTCTGAGACTCTTACTCGGCCTCATTTGTTCTTTCCTTGTGACCAACTATTTTATGGAAACATTGTATTTGGTATACTTTTCTTAGATGCATGTAGAAAATTCCCTAAAGGAGTGAGAAATGGATGAAAATATACTGGCAATTATCATATTGGCAGTGTTAATTTTTGCCGTTTTTCATCTCTTGGCAAAATCAGTCTATGCAATCTTGAGAATTGCTTTAGTGGCTCTTTTAACAATAGAAATCCTTTATTATTTTAGGTTGTTGATCAACATCCCTTTTCTAAATCAAATCAATTGGAGCTTTATCGATCAATTAAATTTAAGAATTATCCAATTCTTTAAAACGATCTTTACTTTCGGATCCGATGCGGTTTTTCGAATAAATACGATGAAGTAAACACAAAAATTAAATTCTCTACATCCACCTTGAGAAACAAAATTGGATATTGAAATTTATTAAAAAATTTTGTAATATAAGAATAACATTGGGAAACGGGAGATTTATTAATAAAGAAGGTGCTCTTATTTGATTGAGCGGATCAATCCTATGCCTAAATAGCCCGACATCCTGATGAAAATCCATTTTTGGAAAGAGGTAGTTTGAAGCACAGTTTCATTGTTGTATGAGTTCAGCCTTGAGGGGGCTGAACTCTTTTTTAATTAATTACTCCCAAAATAACACTGGATAAATGAATATGCTGCAAGAAAGCTTTCCCACTAAGAAACTTTTTGCTTTTATCGATAAACTGGAAACAAAAATAACTNNGTGCCCCGGGAGGGACTCGAACTCTCAACCTAAGCGTTAGGAGTGCTTTGCTCTATCCTATTGAGCTACCGGGGCATCTTAAGTTGCGATTATATCACGAAGGACAGGTAATTCCGGCAGGTAAAATCAGCCGTATTCCCTCTATTATTTCAATCGCGGGTAAAATTTGATCAGAGAAAAATGGAAAAACGTATTCTTTTTTTCGGATCCCAAATTACAATCGGCGGCGCACAGCGCGTGTTACTCGATCAAGCGCTTTGGTTCCGGCAGCATGGGTATTCGGTCAGCGTAGCTTTCTATTATGATAAAGATAGCCTGCTTGAAGATTGGCAAAAAAAGGTTCCTTTCTCCATTCGAGTTATCGGCAGCTATCAAAAAGGTAAGCCGGTCCACAACTTCTTCGGTTTAATAAAAGGATTTTTTCATTTATGTCGATTCATTCGAAAAGAAGAACCTTCTGTCATCGAATGTTTTACACACGATGCCGATTTAATCGGATTGACCGCCGCGTGGATTTGCCATGTTCCCGGTCGATTTGGCTCACATCATGGGCGTTTCCACGGATTGTCAGGGAAAAAAATGAGCCTGCACACCAAAGTGATCAATTCATCCATCACGGATAAAATAATCTGTGTTTCCGAAAGGGCAAAAAATCAAGCGCTTGAAGAGGGGATCCGAGCGGACAAAATAATTGTTATTCCGAACGGAATTCCTCTGATCGATCCCAATCCGGATACAAGAAAGATAAAAAGATTGGAAATCGGACTGACGGATTCAAATTTTGCCGTATTCAACGTCGGAAGATTAGTTCCGGAGAAGGCTCAGAATTTGCTGATCGAAGCAGCGGCACAAGTGACTGCGTTAAGGCCCGAAGCGCGATTTTTTATTGCTGGTGAAGGTCCTTTCCATGACGCATTACAAACCCAAATTATACAAAAAAGTCTGCAAGATAAAGTGAAACTTCTTGGCGCAAGAACCGACATTCCAGAATTGCTGCAAGCAGCGGATCTGTTTGTATTATTTTCCGAGACGGAAGGAATGCCGATATCATTAATGGAAGCTATGGCAGCCGGATTACCGGTTATCGCAAGCGCTCTCGAAGGAATGAGTGAGTTGATTGAAGACAATATTTCCGGAAGATTAATTCCATTCGGCAATGTTCCAAAGCTTGCGGAAACTATCCTGCAGCTAATTGATCATCCGGAACTGCGTATGAACCTCGGGATGAATGCCAAACAGACGATTCGGGATTCTTTTACGATTGAAAAATCCTGTCAAATTTATGAAAAAGTTTTCTTTGGAGGAGATTCTTCGATAAATTAAGGTTTCGCTCTGGTAGCCAAAGGAGTCGCCGTTCTCAATGCGGCAGCAGAAGCCCAACCTTCCGAGCCGTCATTCGTACGGACTTTCACCCAAAGGATTCCGTCCTGTTCTTTCTGTTCTCCCAATATTTCCAGCATCGATCCGTTAAATTGGCTTTTTACATATTCCGAATCAAGTCCGGGATGGGCACGGATCAGTAAACCGACATCGTTGGAGACAGAAACGATTCCGTATACAATGGTTGCGGAGGGGGTAAATGTAATGGTGGGAGTCTTACTCGGTCGGATCGTTCGTGTCGGAGTCATCACTTTCGTCGGAGTTACCGTCGGAGTATAGGTGACCGTATAAGTTTTCGTCGGAGTCGGCGGAACGGCTGTAAATGTGATCGTTGCCGACGGAGTAACAGTCGGTTGTGTAGGTGTGATACTTTTTGTGAAAGTGACAGACAGGGTAGCAGTCGGCTGTTTCGTTATCGTCCCAGTAGGGGTAAAAGAGGCTGTCTGTGTAATTGTTGCGGTTGCCGTGGCGGAAGGTATCGGAGTAGGAGTAACCGTCGGCGGNNAAGGTATCAGAGTGGGGGTCACCGTCGGCGGATTAACCAACGCATTAAATCGTCCTCTCATGGGAGAAAACCGTGCATCAAGGTTAAGATTAATCATATTTGTAAAATCGCATAAATATAACGTCGCACCAACCAACAGGATGCCGGATAATAGAAATGTCTTAAATTGCGGAACAAAAACTTGTGTAAACAGAAAAGCCAGCAAACTTGCCGCCAAACCGATTAACCCATAGATGATACTGGTCCGGATGCAATCCCAAAGCGGATCAAAATAATGTAGACCGATGCAAAAACCAGCCAGTCCGATGGGAAGAAGAACTCCAGCCATTATTCCGGAGCTGAGCGCTTGCGGATGTTCCGAACCTTTTACAATGACAACAGCCGCAGCATAAGAACAAATAATCACCGTGAGAATCATCAGACCGGCAGGATCGGTGAAAAAAACAAAGTCATCCGCGAACAAAGCCACCGGTGTGGAACCGGATATATTCCCGACCGGTTGACGTCCGAATCCGCCCACTCCCAAAGAGCTGAGAAAAAATAAACCGATTCCGATCAAAAACTTCAGGAAACTCTTCCCCAAAAACGAAAAAGATCCGGTCACTGCCGAGAGAGAAATCCCGAAAAAAGGCCCCATAAACGGAAGGATTGCCAAAGTCAGTACCAAAAGAGCTTTGGAGTGATATAAAAAAGCCAATCCGCAAGTGATGCCGGCGATAATCAATAAAATGTAATAGCCCAATGACGGAATCAATTTATGAGCTAAGTCATTCAGATAGATTTTTCTGGAGTTATCCGGGTTACTGTATATGCCCCTTTTCAGGTAGCGTGCTCTTGCCTTGTTTTCGTTTTCTGTTCCGTTCACACAAGACCTCAATCCTCGGATTTCAATTTGCTGCTTCAGTTTTTACGATGATGTTATTATAATACACAACGAATTACAGTTTTATACCGATAAAAGGTAAAAAACGACTCAAAATTCATTAAAAAACAGGACCGAAGAAGAGAATTGAATGCAAATGATTAAAAACCGAAAACCCGATTTCCGTAAAAATTTTGTATTCTTTCTCTCAGGTTTGATTTTATTAGGAATCTCACTTTTCATACAAGGGTGTAATACACCAGTAAATCCGACAAAAGAACAGCTCGGAAAAATGACCGAATCGGCGAACCAACAGACATTGATCGCTTCCCCCACTGAAGTCCTCCCTTCCGCTACACCGATACCGGATCAGAAGAAAATAATAATCGTCAGAATTCCGGATGCCAATCCGGGAATTTTGGAAATTTTTGGAACCGCGCTTCGGCAGCTTCCCGGCGAGATTTATACCATCGAAGAAACAGACAATCTGACACCTGCAGCGGTCCCGGAAGATGCGGACCTGATCATTTTCCCGAACCTTCCACCCGATCTGACTCAATATACTCAACAATTTCCGCAAAAACAATTTGTTGTCCTGAGCCTTCAGCCGCAGACCGATCCGAATGTATGGACCATTCAATATGACATCGGCTTTCAGCCGTTCCTCGCGGGATATTTTGTCGGCGTAACCGCCAACGATTGGCGCGGAGCCGGCTTACTGCCAAGCGATTCTCCTTTATACGGAGCTGCCATAGCGGAGACTTTTACCAACGGAATGAAATTATTCTGCGGGCGATGCCAATCCTACGGACCTCCTTACGTAGAGTTCCCGCTGACTGTCTTATTACCCGAGAATTCCGCACCGGAAGCTTGGATCGCTGCGTTAGATCAAATTCAAGACAGCTTTCCCAACACATTTTATGTTTCTGAGGCAGCTCTCAGTTTACCGCTGCTCCAAAAATTGAGTGAAAAACAGTCCGCGGTAATAACCGCCGAAAAACCTCCGGAAGGTTGGAACGGAAATTGGTTGGGCTCCGTCCAAATTAATCTGGCGGGAGCGCTTAATGATATCGTCCAGCGATCGGCAAACGGTGAACAGGCTGGGGCTGTTATACCCGAATTACAAATCGAGACCGGAATTCAACAGTCTTTATTCAATCAAGGGAAAAAACTCTATCTGAATAAACTTTATGCCGACTTGATTTCAGGATTGGTCAGCCCCTATGATCCGGTGCCGCCGGCTTCATTTGAAAAGTAATAAAATATCATCTAAAGAATCGGATTTCAACCTTTAAACTCTTCCATAGTTACATGATTTTGACCACTGATCCCTTCCCTCTTGAGGACTTTTCCGACAGTTCTGAGTAGAATTTTAATATCCAACCAAAGTGACCAATGATCGACATACCAGACATCAAGCCGGAATTTATCTTCCCAGGTGATGGCATTTCGACCGTTGATCTGCGCCCAACCGGTAATCCCGGGAGGAAGTAAATGCCGTCGTCTCTGTTCATCAGAGTAAAGAGGCAGATATTGAATCAACAGGGGTCGCGGCCCCACCAAGCTCATATCTCCTTTAATCACGCAAAAAAGCTCAGGTAATTCATCCAGACTGGTTGAGCGTAATTTCTCCCCAAAAGGTGTCAAGCGATCTGCGTCCGCCGCCGGTTTTCCATCCGCATCATAGCAATCGATCATCGTCCGAAATTTGTAAAGCGTAAAGATTTTTTCGTTCAGACCCGGGCGTTGCTGTTTGAAAAGTATCGGTGAACCGATTTTCATCCGAACCAAGAGTGCAACAACTGCCATGACGGGCAAAGCGATAATCATTCCGATCAGGGTAACGATCAGGTCAAAAATTCTTTTTGAAATAGGGTATCGTCCGATTTTCATATTACAATAGACTACGAATTTAAAAGTCATCAATCAACTTTTTTTGCTGACTCTTATCTTACTACAGGAAGCGGGATTTTTGATTATGGAGAATGGAAAAATCCGGGTATTTTCGGGAGCACGTCCGACCGGCAGACAGCATTTGGGAAATTATCTGGGAGCGATTCAAAATTATGTCGAATTGCAAAAAACTTATGAATGTATTTACTCAATTGTGGATGTTCATGCTTTAACCACCGTTGAAACGACGAAAGATCTAAAACAAAATTGCCTCGAGATGGCTTTGGATTGGTTGGCTGCGGGAGTAGATCCTGAAAAATCAATCATGTTTATCCAATCCCACGTTCCTCAGGTGATGGAATTGCATACGATGTTATCTATGGTGGTCCCGATGGGGAAACTGACAGACCTTCCGACCTTCAAGGAAAAGGTCCGTATGCATCCACAAAACGTGAACTATGGACTTTTAGGTTATCCGGTTCTGATGAGTGCGGATATTCTGTTATATAAAGCGGAGTTGGTTCCCGTCGGAATCGATCAGGCACCCCATTTGGAGTTTGCCCGCGAAGTTGTTCGTTCTTTCAATTTTCGCTATAACACTCAGGTTCTTGTTGAGCCTCAAATCAAAGTCACTACGGTACCGAAAGTTATGGGATTAGACGGAGTGAACAAGATGAGTAAAAGCTTAAATAACGAAATCGAGATCGCAGCAGACGATGAAACCACCCGAAAATTGGTTATGACAATGGTTACCGACCCGCAACGAATTCGCCGGACAGATCCGGGAGATCCCGATGTGTGTAATGTATTCAGTTTCCATAAAATGTTTTCCTCCGATGAAGAGGTCGAGGAAATAAACCGAGAATGCCGGATAGCCGGTATCGGATGTGTCGATTGCAAAAAGCGGTTGGCAAAGAATATCAACTCTTCTCTGGAACCTTTACGAGATCGGCGAAAGAAATTTGAGGAAAAACCTGATCAGGTCTGGGAAATTTTATACGATGGCGCAGATCGGGCGANNCGACGCAGATCGGGCGAGAAAAATCGCGGACCAGACAATGTTAGAAGTTCGAGAAGCCATCGGCCTCCCAATTTATCGGGAATCCTGAGTAATCATTATGAAAAAAGCAGCTGTTTTATTCTGCACAGCTGCTTTTTTTTTAGAAAATTTTATTGAAGAAATTCTTCCAACTGGACCAATGACAATTGCTCATCCGACTGCAAAACCGCCAGATATTTTCCGTCAGGTGAAAATGAGATATCCGCAATACGAATCGGATCCGAAACATTTTGTTCTGATTTAACCATCTGTTCTTTCCAAGTAACCTTTTTATCGGTTAAATCTATCCGATAAATGCTCGTGGTATCCGCTGCCATCAGAAATTTTCCGTTCGGATAATAAGCAATCGCCCCGATCGGTTGTTCACCGATTTCAATACGACTTAATTCCTCTCCGCTTTGAGTATCCGTAAAAATCAAATCATTTTTTGAATAATCTTCCGAGGGAGCAGCCACAACAAGTTCTTTGGAATCGGGCGAAAGACGGTATACATCAATAAAATCTTGGAATCCTATCGGAGATCCCCAACTTTCATCCGTGATATTCTGTAGCTGGAATGATGCGCGTGCGTGCCATAAAACAGATTTTCCGTCAGGCGAAAAAGTAGCCCCATAGACCGGAGCTGCGGTCTGAAAACCGGTTAATTTCTTCATGAGATTTCCGCTTGAAATATCATACAATTCCACCGCTATTTCATCCAAACTGGGAACAAGAATCTCCTTATCGTTTGAACAATCCGCACCCATCGCAGGATAGTTTAATTTAATTCCCGATTGATATTTCACCGAACCGGCTTCATAAAAAAGTAATTGCCGATCCTCTTTAAGAGTCACGATGACATTTTCTCCCGGACAATAATCTTGAATAAACTGATCGGCTGATGCCGCATAAAATTGAGATTGCGGATCCAATTCAGGAACCGGGTAACGCTTAATGGAACGGCTCCCTATCAAAAAGATATTTTCGGAATCCGCAGACCAAGATATTTTCGTAACGGGAGGAATTTCGTTTGCATTCGATTCAATTTCAGATGACTCTTCCGGTGCTTGGAAGCCGGCGCAAAAAATAACGATGAAAAGTATGAACGCAATCGAAAAGATTGTTTTTTTCACTCCTTTTATAATATCGGGAAGGTCGAAATGAATGGTTACCATAGATTAAATTTTCCCTTTTTCTTTTCTTCTTCCGGGAATTCGTCTGTTCCGCTGTTTGTATCGAAATTCTCCGGCTGATCGGGTTCCCCATCCCCGACAGAACTCGGTAACACTTCCTCCGGTATTTCAACCGGCTCGATGGTCGGCATTCCCGGCTCGTCGATCGTATCAGGTTCTTTGGCGGTAATTTCCGCAGCTTCTTCCGCGGATTTCTTGGATGATGCAATCTTTAAATCCATTTCTTTCAGCGCTACATTGATTTCATCCCGAGCTGCAATTGCTTCTTTTTTGGCGACTTCAGCTTCTTCAGCTGTCAATTCAGCATTCGAAAGAGCATTTCTTAAGTCATTAATCTCCTGAAGCGTCTTTTGATGTGCTTTCTCAAGGTTCTCTTTCGCTTCTTCCAATTCCAAAACTTTTTGGCGTAAATCTTTATTTTTATTTTGAGTGTCGATCAGATCCGTCCGATATTTCGCCAAGTTTTCCTCCAATTCTCCCAATTCTTTTTGATGAATCGATTTAATACGTTTATTCTTAAACCAACTCGGTAAAGTCAGAATGGAAATAATGATCGCACCCACCGTAAGAGCTATCAGCAATAAAAGCCCCAACGGACTTTCGAATGTCCAAATAAAAAATTTCAGACTGACGACAGCGGTATTCTGCAAAGCAAACATGACCGAAAGAACAGCGATAATCAGTGAAAATATCATCACAAATTGCATAGAACCCTCCTTTTTTATAATTGTATAGGATTTTTTTATTCTTTCACAGGTTCCGAAAAAACTCAATGAAAGAATCGACAATAAAATACCGTAAAAGAATAATGCTTATAATTAAACCATGCCGAAGTCTCATACCCATTATGTTTGCCAACAATGCGGAAGAACCAACCCGAAATTTTTGGGAAGATGCCCCGGTTGCGGCAGTTTCGGAACCATGATAGAAGAGATCATTCCCGAAGAAAACCCGCAAAGCGTTTCGGGGATACTTCATAATAACCCAATTCCCAAGGCCTTACGCGAGATTGACGAAAAAGCTGAACCGCGTGTGGATACCGGCATCGGAGAACTTTCGCAGGTATTAGGCGGAGGAATCGTTCCCGGTTCCGTCATATTAATCGGCGGTGACCCGGGAATCGGGAAATCGACATTAATGTTGCAGACAGCATTACACCTTTCACAGAAAGGGTTGGTATTGTATGTGTCCGGAGAAGAATCTGAACGCCAGATCAAAATGCGGGCAACCCGTTTATTGGAAAATAATTCCGTTATCCGTGAAATACCCGAAAAATTGTACTTGGTTACCGAAACAAACTTGGATGTCATATTTTCGCATGTTCAATCACTCAAACCGGATTATTTAATTATCGATTCCATTCAGACGGTTCAACTTCCTATTTTGGAGTCAACCGCCGGATCTCTTACGCAGGTCCGGGAATGTGCCGGAAAACTACGCGAATTGGCTAAAACCAGCGGGATTACGGTATTTCTGATCGGACATGTCACAAAAGAAGGGATGATTGCAGGCCCGAGAGTATTGGAGCATATTGTCGATACGGTTTTATATTTGGAAGGGGATCGCTTTCTTTCTTTAAGATTATTAAGGTCCGTGAAAAACCGCTTCGGTGCGACTTCTGAGGTCGGGGTTTTTGAAATGGTTGAAAGCGGATTAATCGAAGTGAAAAATCCCTCCGAACTTTTTTTGGCGGAACGGATGGTCAACGCTCCGGGATCGGCGGTCGTTGCAACGATGGAAGGCACCCGACCGATCCTTGTCGAAATTCAAGCTTTGACTAACCCGACTTCTTTCGGAAATCCGCGAAGAACTCCTATCGGCGTTGATATGAACCGATTGTTCCTAATTTCAGCGGTAATTTCACGCAGAATAGGCTTGCGTTTGAGTGAACAGGATATATTCGTGAATGTGGTCGGTGGGATGCGTATTTCGGAACCGGCAGCCGACTTGGCGATCGCAGCCGCAATTGTATCATCGGTAAAGAATCAGCCTATTCGAGCGGATGCTGTTATGATCGGAGAAGTCGGCCTTTCCGGGGAACTGCGCAGTACCGGAAAGTTGTCATCACGCTTGAAAGAAGCTCGAAAATTAGGTTTCACGACAGCGGTTATTCCGAAATCAATTCATCATAAAGAAAAATTCCCCGAAGGAATGAATGTCAAAGAATTCCGGACACTTCGAGAAGCCTTGATATTTATTTTACTTCCCATCGCCGAAAAGGAAGGAACATCATCCGATTCGGATATTATTAACTGAAAATAAAGGACCCATTATGGAAAAAACAATCGAAACAAAAGTTCGGGATCTTTGCATTCAAAATCCTGTAAACCATGTACGGAAAAATCATGCTTTGGAGCATGCCACGGTTCACATTCTCGAAAAGAAATTCCCCGATAAAGAATTTGCCGGATATTCCGTTGAAAGAGGCTTCTGGATTATCGGGAAGTTATCGATTCAGGAAATTCAAGAGGCGGCTGATGCGGCATTTGCAAGGCTGTCACACGGAGAAAAGGATCTCGCTGTCCATCCAGGATGTGGTACCAATTTGGCGACCGCTTCTCTTTTAACCTCGGTCGGTGCTGTTTTAACTTTTATCGGAACAAAATCCGAAAAAGACAGGTTAAAAAGATTTTCTTCTCTGTTACTGATTTCAAGCATGGCAATTCAGGTTTCCAAACCGTTGGGGTTTGCCGTTCAGAGGAATCTAACCACCGATCCCGATATGAACGGAATGGAAATCAGCGGGATCGATACGGGACAAATCCGAGAGTATCCTTATTTTTTCATTCGGACAGTTTATAAGAAACCCTGCGAACCTTCTTTATGAGTTCTTCAAAAAATCTGACTATTCTATACGGAGATGACGAAGAATCGATAACCGAATATCTGAGCCGGATTGAGCAGGAACAAATTGCCACCGGTTTGGCGGATTTGAATTTTTCAAAAATGGACGGGAGAAATTTCAACGAAGGGAATTTCTTTAATACCATCATGGCGATGCCGATTCTTTCACCCTATCGACAAATCATTTTAACCAACCCGCTTGCTTTGGCAACCGGAAAAGACGGGAATAAAAAATTGCTCCGCTTGTTGGAGTCTGTTCCTCCCACAACCCATATTGTTTTAGTTATTACAGATGAATTCGAACGAAAAGATTGGCTGATTTTTGGGAAGACTTCATTCCTTCGGAAATGGGCTGAAAAGAACAGTGAGAAGGCTGAAATTATTGAAAAACGGAAGCCGGCTGTCGGGATGATGCGAGATTGGATTATAAAGAAAACAATTGCTATGGGAGGGCAAATCGAACCGCAAGCCGCACAGATATTCGTCACCGCGGTCGGAAACGATACGCGGGCAGCCAAACAGGAACTCGAGAAACTGCTTCTATATGTAAATTACGGCAGACCGATTGACAGCATGGATGTTCAAGAATTGGTTACCGGTTCAGCATCCGTCAGTATTTTTGATATGGTCGATGCTTTGGCATCGGGAAATGCAAAAGAGGCGTTCCGGACTCTGGACTTATTAATGCAAGATCAGGAAATTCCGGTCTTATTTGCCATGATTATCAGACAGTTTCGCTTATTGATCCAAACCCGTGAAATTATGGATGAAAAAGGAAATATTGCAACCGTTCAAGATGAATTAAACCAACATCCCTTTGTCGCCGAAAAACTCTGGCGGCAGGCAAGTCGGTTCCGATTCCTTCAATTAAAATCTATCTATCGGAAATTGGTTGAAATGGATTTTGCTTTTAAAACAAGTCAACAAGATTCGAGAGCCGCCTTGGATATATTTATCGCCGATATTTCCCTTATGGTACAGGATTAAGGTTCTTTTCGTTCGGCTTAACAGATATATACGGGACCTTCCAGTGTCCGCTGCCGTCTTCTGTCTGGTTTCCAGTCGGTTCGGCAATTTCATAAACTGGATTATTTATCTGAACAACGTGGACCCAGCTTTTCCCCGGTTTCAGATGAAACGCATCCCCGTCAGCCTCTAAAAAGCGAATCGGGCGTAACTTTTGGTTTTGAATTTCATATTCTTCCGCTTTGGTTGTCCAAAAAGCCTGATAACACAATCCATCCCGAAAAATTAACGCCGGATTCTTTTTTACATAATTGAAATTAACGGTGAAATTAACGCCGTCTTCAATTAATGAATGATCCGTAAAGAGCAAAATGACATTTTGAGCAGCGACTTGCTGATTATTAANNTTTGGGCAGTGATTTGCTGATTATTAAGAACATCGACATCCTTAACCAGATTCGGATCGGAAACCGAGTTCTGAGATCGATGATACAAACCGTCGGCTTCGTCAAATTCCCACAGAATTTGATTAAAAAGGGCATAACGAATGAACAGCGTCTTTCCCGACCGGCTGCCTTCTGGAATCGCCGTTGAAAAGGAGAGCGATATTCCCCCCGTATCGGGAGAACCCAGTCGCTTTTTCCATTTTTCCATAATTTCAATGAATCGTTGCACCGGTAGATCCGGATATTTTTCCGAACCGGATTCACCGTACCAAGTCTCAAGGTTGGATATTCCCGCTTTTTTGACAAGATCGGGATTTCCGGCAGTTATCAATACCGCCATATATTGCTTTCGTAACGATTCCAATCCGAGAACAGC
>DCTP01000118.1:0-6525 GCA_002329625.1 Leptolinea sp. UBA1437 | reverse complement strand
GCGGAAGATCTGAATTTATCCGGAAATTTTGTGTAAGGAATAATAAACGGAGGATAACTTAACCAATCAGGATCAGTCTCGATTCCGGTCAACGGATTGATCACCTTTTGTTCCTGATCCGCCCAAACACAAGAAGGATAGGCTGTAATCACCGTGAATACAATCAACAAAATTATCAAAATCTTATGGTCCATTTTGATTCTTTCTATCATGAAATTAAATAACCTTCGCTCGCATCTAAGAATTGTACAACAGATTCTTTAAACACAAATACCTCCGATCAATCGGAGGTATTTTTTGCTCCTCGACCTGGATTCGAACCGGGAACCTAACGGTTAACAGCCGCTCGCTCTGCCGTTGAGCTATCGAGGATCAACGCCTAAATTATAGCAACTTTTAAAAGCCTGTCAAGGACGACCGACGATTCTGTGTTGTTATTCAGCAATAATGTCATTTCGATGAGGTACCGGTCCCTTCCGAAAAATAAAGTTTCACCGAAGGAATGAAAATCAAAACGGATATCAAAAAAGCACGACGAATCACAGTTATTGAACAAGCCATAGAAAGGAAGTTTAGCGCCCGAGAAGCCGCTCAACTATTAGAGTGGTTGGCAGCATATGGTAAATGATTTTTCACTTCACCACTGCGAGAAAGCGCTCATCTTTTTTTCAGATCGTATCGGAAGTACAATTAAATCATCAGCAGACCGGATGATAAGTCATTTTTCTTTCCCAGTGAAAGTCGAGGCTACTATGGCAAAAGAAAAAAAGAAGAAAAAGAAGAAAATCGATCAGAAAATAGGATCGAGACAAACAGAACTATCAAATGAAAAAAAGGAAAACGAAAAGAAAAAAGACGTAATTTCCGTAATGTCAAACTCGAAAAGTACAAGTATCCCGTGTGGTATGCCTTACACAAAACCTCCCCTCAGCAAAAAAGAATATGAAAAAGAACTGGAAAAATTGCAAATCGAGCTCGTAAAACTACAGGGGTGGATTAAGGAAAAGGGATTGAAAGTCGTCGTAATCTTTGAAGGACGGGACGCAGCCGGAAAAGGCGGAGTGATTAAAAGGATCACCGAGTTACTGAACCCACGGATTGTTCGTGTCGTCGCCTTACCGGTCCCGACCGAAAAGGAAAAAACACAATGGTATTTTCAACGATATGTCGCTCAATTGCCGGCGGCGGGGGAGATGGTTTTGTTTGATCGAAGTTGGTATAACCGGGCGGGAGTGGAACGGGTTATGGGATTTTGCACCGAAGAAGAGGTAACGGAATTTTTCCGCAGTGCCCCCGAATTCGAAAGAATGCTGATTCGCTCCGGCATCATTCTGATCAAATATTGGTTCTCCGTAAGTGACGAAGAACAGGAAAAACGATTCCAGGATCGGATTAATGATATTACCAAACGTTGGAAACTCAGCCCGATGGATTTGACGGCTCGCAGCAAATGGGTGGAATATTCTAAAGCAAAAGATGAAATGTTTTATTACACCGACACAAAACAATCCCCCTGGTACGTGGTCAACGCCGATGATAAACAGAAAGCGCGCCTGAACTGTATTCATCATCTGCTGAGCCTAATCCCTTATGAAGATTTGACACCGGAGCCGATTGTTTTGCCGCCCCGACAGTCTGATGAGGGATATGTCAGGCCGCCTATCAGTGATCAGACATTCGTTCCTGAAATTTACTGATTTGTACTCCGTATATAGTTTCGAAAAAAAATAAATGCAGAAGATTCCGTTTGTTTAAACAAATGGAGTCTTTTTTTATAATCCGAGCCGTCCGATTATAAAAATAAACGATTGAAATTATCGATTGAACAAATATTTTCATAATTGGCATGAATGATGCACACTTTATGATTAATAAGATTTTAAAATATTCCATCAAATAAGGATGCAGCTTATGAACGCCCGAAAAATTCCTTTTCTCCTTTTTCTTTTTGTCATATTCCTGATCCCTTTTTCCGCTGAAGCCGCCGGGGATCAGACAAACCCAAATTTATTTCCGGTCACGGTTGCAAAAAATATCGATCCGGGACTCATTGATGCGATCAATGAAGGAGATTCCGGAGGCGAAATCGGGTTGGCCCTTATCGGAAGTGACACCACGGTAGGATATTATAAAAAATGTTCAACCGATGCATACTTTTATTTCATCGTTGCGAACAATAGCGGTGCAACAGTGGGTACGGTTCTGCCGAGATGGGCTAAAATAGACGGTCGGGCATATTTTACCGACAGCAGCGCTTTTCTCTGCAAAGAACTTTCAGCAGTCGCCACACCGATTAATAATTTCGCCGATGCCGACAGCGGATCGGCTTGTACCCTTCAAAACAATCAACTGATGGTAGGCTCCGGAAAAGCCGTATCCGTTCGCGGCAAAATCGTCAATTTTTCGCATGAGCTGACCAGAGGAAATGAGAAGGATTCCGATCCGGAATATTTGCACATCGATTTTTATGTTCAGATTAACAACAGTAAAAAACAAGGTCAGGGAGCTTTGGAATCTAAAGGAAGCCTTTGTGATGGTTTAAATTTTCTGCCGGTTACGCCACACAATTATGTAGACGGCGGTTATTTTATCGATCCGTCGGGAAGACGGGTTTGCTCCATGAATTATTTCTTTATTGTTGAAAATCCAGATCAATTTTATTCTACGGTTGTCGAACTTCCGCGCTGGGTGGAATTAGATGAACAAAGATTCAATGTCGGATGTAAATATCTTTATCCGGGATGCAAAGTTTCAGGCTTCCGCCATTATGCCTGGAAGATACTGGATGAGGATGATACATATATCGGCCCGACATATTATTTTTGCGATCAAGATCGAGCAGTAGGAAATAATTGTTACGAAGAAAATTCTTTATGGTGGCTGCGGGTTCCTCCTAATACGAAAATTGCTGTCCGGGGAATGGTTAATAATTTATGCAATGTCCCGGCAGCAAACCCATTACAAAACTCGGAACTCATAGTCGGTTTCGATGTCAGTGACGCCGGTTCCAATAAATGGTGGTTGGATGGCATAGTTGAAGGAACCGAGTCCAGAGACCTGGCAAACAGTTCAAAAGATATCAATTTTATAGATGAACCTTCAAGATTGGAAGATCGGGACAAAGATGAGCCGGTTGACCGCTATTTACTGGAAGACCCATCTTTGGTTAATTTGGAAGAAGAAGCGGCACAACCGATAATTATCGAAGAAACATCGGAACCGTAAAATTATAGCGTCGATAACTTCTAAAAAGGAGGCCGGATCATTTTTCGGTAGCCTCCTTTTTATTTAATGCATTCGAGGGAAACTCTTTCCTTATTTTGTTGATTTCGGTTAACAGTCTGTGGTACGATCAAATCATGAAATATTTTCGTTTTTCGGCTTTCTTTTTCATTCTTTTGGTAAATTTCTTTATGATTATTAAAGTACTTGCTCAAGATTCGGAGCAAACTTATCGGGTAAAAAAAGGAGACACTCTTTCGGAAATTGCCGCCCGATTCAATCTGAGTCAAGAGCAGTTGATCAAGGCGAATCCCCAAATCGATCCCGATTTATTAATGGTGGGAGAGGAATTACAAATTCCTCCCGCAGATTCAATTTCTTATAATCGGTATCTTCAAAATCGATATAACGAATACCTTGCGATTCAGCCTGCGGATTGTTATCTGAATCCCGACCAAACCGCTGAATGTTTGACACAAATCAAAAATATCGGCGACCGTACCGCTTACAATATCCGATTGATCGCGCAGACCACAGATTCGGAAGGGGGAATTCGGGAAAGTGTCAGCAGTCCGATTGTCAACCAAGTGCTTCCGGATGAATCGATACCCGTTTTATTTCGTTTCGATAATCGATTATCGGGTACGGACACTGTTCAATGTACAATTGATTCGTTGGAATTAGCAAAAGATACGTCTCTGTCTTTGCGCTTGGATGAGTCTCAATGGTCAAAGGAAATAGTTTTTTCATCGGACAAAAAAAGCGCAAAAGTGATTCTTCATTTTAAACAAGCCGCTATGGAAAAAACGAAATCAATCTTCATCGCAGCTTATAACGAAGACGGAAAAGTTGTCGGCATCCGCGGAAAAACAAATTCGGTTGAACAGGATCCGTCTCTTTTCGTTTATTCCCTGAGCGGAATGATTCGGGATATATCCGTTTGGGTTGAAGCCTATTAAAGATTAAAATGACAACGATCTTAGTTACCGGTGCAACCGGCTTTATTGGATCAGCTCTTTGTCGGGAACTATGCGAGAGAGGATATCAGGTGATCGGGTTCCATCGTCTTAGCAGTTCATTGAAAATGATCGAAGGATTGCCCATCCAACGGGTCATCGGAGATTTAACCGATGAAAGTTCCATAGAAAATGCTTTTTCCTATCATCCTGAGATTGTCTTTCATCTGGGCGCGCAGCAATTTTCCGGCAGGAATCTGACCCGTCTGATGGATGTCAACGTCGGAGGAACACGAAGAATTTTTCAAGCTTCTTTCAATGCTCACGTCAAACGAATTATCCTAATGAGCTCTGCCGTTACGATGGGAACGGCTGAGCTTTCACCGGACAGACACCGTTCACCGAAACCGGTCGGTGAGACACACGGATGGGATCGGACGCTCGAAAGTTGGCCGTTCGCTTGGTCAAAGTTATTGGCGGAATATGAAACGCAGTGGGCGATCGCTTATGGAATGGATATTGTCATCTGTAACCCCATGTTCGTGATCGGACCGGGGGATTACTATCGCAGAAATACCGGTTTGATTGCCCGATTTCATGATAAACCGCCCAAATTTTTTATCGAAGGCGGCATCAATTTAATCCATGTTAATGAAGTTGTACAAGGTTTGATTCAGGCGATGAATTACGGTGAAAAAGGCCGGCGTTACCTTTTATCCGGAACAGACCGGTCGTTTCAACAATTCTTTGGCGATCTGGCAAAATTATCGGGGACTCCGGCACCTCGGATGCAACTCCCGACCGGTTTTTCAAATCGTTTATATTTATATCGGAACCGACATCCGGACTTATTCCCCGTCGAAAAAACGGATATCAATCTGCTTCGAATGGCGGGAAAGTACTTTTATTATGACGGCAAGAATTCCAGATTGGCGCTTCATCTGCCCCCGCCGCAGCCGATAGAACCTGCATTACAGGAGACTTTGAATTGGTTTCGGGAAAACAAATGAATCGGGAAACTGTGTGTCTTTTACCGGAAATAAAATCCGTAGGGGGACCGGCTGCTTTTCAGCAACGGTTTATTAAAGCCGCCGCCAAACAGGGTATCACTGCCCATTTCGATTCTTCGCGGAAGGATATTGGTGCTTATTTGGTAATCGGAGCTCCGCGAAAATTTATTCCGACCCTTTACTTTGCACGACAACGGGGGATTCCGGTTATTCAGAGACTCAACGGGATGAACTGGATTCATCGTGTCCGACCGTCCGGCTGGTTGTACGGGAAAAAAGCGGATCTGGCAAACAACCGACTTTCTTTTTTCAGAAAACACATCGCCACCGGAATAGTCTATCAAAGCCCTTTTTGTGAAACACATTGGAATGAAGTTTACGGATTTTTATCGGATAAGCCTTCCCGAATTATCTATAATGGTGTTGATATAAACGAATTCAAACCGATTGTTCCCGAGTTTTCGTCCGAAGATATCGAAATCTTAATTGTTGAAGGGAACCTTGAACATGGTTCTGAGCAAAATCTGGAACAAGCATTATCGTTATCGATGGCATTGTCCCATCGAACTTCACAAAAAGTGCATTTAAGAATCGCCGGGAATGTTCCCGAAGCTGTTCGAGAAAAAGTTTTTGAGAGAATGTCGGATTCAACCGCTTTAGTATCCGTCGACTTTTTGGGAATCATCGAAAAATCAAGATTAATCGAACTGGAAAATTCATCCCATATGTTGTTTTCGGTAGAACTAAACCCCGCCTGTCCCAATTCGGTTATTGAAGCTCTGGCTTGCGGATTGCCCGTCATCGGATTTGATACGGGGGCGTTGAAAGATGTTACCGGTGCTGGAGGGATTATTGTCCCCTATGGAACGGATGTCTGGAAATTGGAAAAGCCGATCCTTTTCCCATTGATCGACGCTGCGGAAAAAGTCTACCGGGAAAACCAAAAATTTCGTAAAGCGGCTCGCGAACAAGCCGAATCACATTTTTCAATCGATAAAATTACCGAAGAATATTTATCGTTTTTATTCGGATCATAAGAAAAATCAATCTCATTTCGACGAAACGACAAAAATGGAATGACCGGTAACAGATAAAAACTCTTTTAACCCTTCACGGCTAATTATGACGGTTGCTGTGTTCACCAAAGGATGTAATTGGACTGACTCGGCTTGTAAAACTTCATCTTCAATGATTACACGGATACGATTGAAGGGATCATTGACTAATGCCAAAAGTGAAATTGCTCCAGCTGTAATACCGAGAAAGTCAACCAGATTTCTTTCATTTCCGAAACGAAGCCGCGAATCATTCATGATTTTTGCGAGTTGTTTCAGATT
>DCTP01000021.1 GCA_002329625.1 Leptolinea sp. UBA1437 | reverse complement strand
ACTGAAGAGGATTTTGTTGCGATGTGTAAAGGAAAAGTGGCTGAAGCTTCACAAAACGAAAAAGATAAGTTGGCTAAAGCATACGAAAATATTGTCGATCGTATGGAGACGAAAATACGCAAAGCGGAAGCTGATGTAGCCGACAAAACCGATAAAGTGAAGAGCAAGAATATAGAAAAATATGGTGCATTCGGTGAGCTGGTCATCGGAATGTTTACCGGCAGAAAACGATCCGTTTCTACCTCCATCAACAAATATGGGCAATCGACCAATGCGGATAACGCACTCGAAAAAGCCCAACTTGTGTTGGATGAGCTGAAAGCCGACCTTGAGCAGCAAACCGAGGAATTTAAAAAGCAAATAGCCGAAGTGGAAGAAAAATGGAATAAGATTGCCGAAGAAACGGACGAAGTGACGGTCACCCCGATGAAAAAAGATATCTTTATCGATTATTTCGGTATCTTATGGCTTCCATACTATACCGATGAGAACGGAAAATTCGTAAAAGCTTTTTGAGTTGCCGACATTCTCTTTTGGTTCATAAAATCATTCAAAATCCGCTTCCTTATCAACCGAAGCGGATTTATTTTAAAGGAATGTGACTCGAATCCGTGCCGATTCAAAAAATCGCGTGATTTTCAAATTACAATATAGATATATGGACATCGAAGAGACCCAACCCATCAGACCCCGACGCGGGAATCCGTATGCAACATTCCCCGATTTTTCACCCTCCGCACCGGCTGAACCCGGCATTGCGGTTCCCACGGAATTAAACAGGGAATCGGAGAATCGATTTGTACCGCCTCCTTATCCGCCGGTGCCTGTTTCGCCGGAAATGGCAAAAGCATTATCCGCCGAAATAAAAAGCCGCAAGATCCAATTTTTGACGCATTTTACCCGCCTTGAAAACCTTGCTTCCATTTTAACCTACGGGCTGCTTCCGCCCAACCAATTAAAATCGGAAGGACGGACACGATTTGTTCGCTTTAATCCGCCTTATCTGCCGGGATACTGGCAAAATGCGATCAGCTTTAATATTTCCTTTCCGAATTATCGCTTGTTCTATAATCTTCAGGAACAGCGGGGATATGATTGGGTGGTTCTGCTTTTTGATATTAATATTTTATTGAGCCAACCGTTCTATTATTTCATCTATCCGGCTGCCAATTTAATTCATACCCCTATTTTTGCGACCGAAATCTCGCCGAAATTACAAACCTTTGAAGCATTTGAAGAATTGTTTCAGGATACGGAGAATGTCCGCCGAGCTTTTTTGCAAATTCCCGATTGCTATCCCACCCACCCTCAATCGGAAGTGTTGACATTTCAGCCGGTAAGTGTCAACGCTCTTTTGGAAGTTCATTTTTACAACGACTACAAGTTTAATCAGTGGTTTATGCAGAATACCGCATTGGCGATGACGATGGATAAAAATATCTGGCAAGTGAGCCTTGAATTTTTTTCTCCGCGTTGTGATTATTTAAATTGGAAATCTACCCAACGATAATTTTTTCATAACTATATTCATAGAACTTTGATATATTTCCGACCGAATTCCTGAAAGGTATTGGTATAATGGCGGATGTGAAAAACAATTTCCCGGAGCACAATAAATATCGATGACTTGCAATCTGCAATTTATTCAATCCATTAATCAGGGTTTCGTTGAAATTCTGGGAAAAGACGATTGGGATGATTTTCAATTGTTTTTGAAAGACTCATCCGAATCGGGAAGTTGTATGCAGTATCTGTCGATGATGCAAAGTTATTTATCGCAAAAGTTCGGTTATTGCGAATCGGAAGGGATCGCAATCTGTATTGGGAAGAATGCTTATCATCCGATTAAGATTGCATTTGAACCGATCCTCCATTTTCAGGAGGTTGATTTTCGATTTCTTCCCCATCACAAACGAATTAAAATCGCTTTAGAACGGTTGGTCGAGAGAGTATATAAGCCGGTGGGAATCCCGATTATGTCCCTCGGAACGGAAGGGAAAGATTCTTGGACAATTAAGCCAGACGGTTCTATCCATACTTTTCCGGTCCAAATTCTAAACGGAATTCTTCAGGAAATGTTGCTGGATGTTTCCGGTGGGCATTTTTTTTCAACCGAAATTCAAGAAGATGAGCAACAGAATATGATCATTCTGACTTTTGGAACAAGTCCGATCGGTCATTAAATGACTGGAATTTCATCGGATAGCGAAATTATTAAATAATCCGGAAGATTTTTCGGAAACAAGGAGTCTAATATGAAAAAGGTTTTACCGCTAGTTCTTGCAATTTTGAGCTTATTTTGTATTTCCCCCGTTCACGCGGAAGAGGATGTTTTGAATGTATTAACCTACAGTTCTTTTGCCGTCAGCGAAGATGTTATTAAAGAATTTGAAGCTGAAAACAATGTGAAAGTTCAGTTTATTGAGGGTGGGGATACGCCTTCCATTGTGAATCGTGCAATTCTCACGAAGAATTCCCCGATTGCCGATGTCATAGTCGGAATGAACGATATTTTATTGACACGAGTTCTTAAAAATGAAATTCTTGAACCATATGAATCGCCGGAATTGAAGAATATTCCTGATGAATTTAAACTGGATTCCACCTTTGGTGCGTTACCGTTCGATTATGGGCATGTCTGTATTAATTACGATACCACTTATTTCACAGAGCATAATTTAGCGATACCTACCTCCCTTGACGATTTGATTTCGGAACCGTACAAAGGGCTTTTGGTCGTTGAAAATCCGACTTCTTCGGGTCCGGGACAGGCTTTTTTCCTGACTACCATCGCCGCGTACGGCGAAGACGGATTTGTCGATTACTGGAATAAATTGTTAGCTAATGATGTCCAAATTGATAATGATTGGTCTAGTGCTTATTACACCAGTTTCACGGCTGGAGGCGGAAACGGTCCGCGCCCGATGGTCGTTTCATATGATACCAGCCCGGCTGCTATTCCTTTTTACTCGGAGACTCCGATGGAGACGGCGCCAATAGCTGCCATCTTGGCAGACGGTATGTGCTATCGGACGATTGAATTTCTGGGAATATTAAAGGGAACCAAGAACCGAGAAATCGCCGAGAAGTTTGTGGATGCCATGCTGGGGAAACGTTGGCAAGAGGATTTGCCAGGGCAGATGTTTGTTTATCCTGTAAACCAAGAAGCTGTTTTACCTGAAGTTTTTGCAAAATTCGCGATTCAACCCGAAAATCCGGTTTCGTTGGATTCGGCGTTAATCGAAGAAAAATACGAAGATTGGATTCAAGCCTGGAATGATGAAGTATTGGTTAATTACTAAACAGAAAGTAGAGAAATTATAAATGTCAATTGTATGCAGTGGCTCGGTAGCATATGATTATCTAATGCGTTTTCCCGGATATTTTCGGGATCAAATCCTTCCGGACCATTTGGACTCGATCAGTTTATCGTTTTTGGTGGATGAGATGGTCCGGCTACAAGGCGGTGTGGCTCCGAATGTCTGTTACAGCTTGGCTTTATTAGGAGAAAAGCCGATCTTGTTTGCTGCGGTCGGGGAAGATTTTGATCAATATCGAAAATGGCTGGAAGATCGGGGAGTTGATTGCCGCTTTGCTCGCGTGATTCCGGGTAAGTTTACCGCTTCTTTCTTTTCTAATACGGATTTGGCAAATGCGCAGATCGCTTCATTTTATACGGGTGCGATGAAAAATTCTGCCGACCTGAAAGTATCCGAGCTGAAGAATGAGAAGGTTGATTTATTCCTTATTTCACCCTCTGATCCGGATGCCATGATCGGTTATGCTCGGCAATGTAAAGCGCTTGGGATTCCGTTCGGGTTCGATCCTTCTCAGCAAATTGTCCGGATGAACAGAGACATGATCCGCGAGGGGTTGGACGGCGCAAAATTTTTGTTCTGCAACGAATATGAATTTGAACTTCTGAAAAAGCATAGTGAGTGGAGCGAAGAAGAAATTCTTGATAAAGTGGATTGTGCCGTGATTACGTTAGGGGAAAAAGGATCGCGCATTTGTGCCGGTGTATTGACTACTACTGTACCAGTTTATCCGCCCGAACGAATTGTCGACCCAACCGGAGTGGGCGATGCTTATCGATCCGGTTTTTTGATAGGTTATTATAAGGGGTTGGATTGGGAATTATGCGGGAAGATGGGAGCTCTGGCGTCCACTTATGTTTTGGAACAAAAAGGGACACAAACTCACTACTACGATCGGAAAACCTTTATCGAGCGTTTTCGAAAATTATGGGACGATGATGGACGATTAGATTGCCTTTTATCCTAAACTCTTCGCCTGGTAATGTGATAAAGCTTTTATCAAAGGAAAGGTATCAAAAAGCTAGGAGATTTATCGAGCGATAAGATTATATGAAAGCTGTGCGAGACCGAGTGCCCGATTACCGAGGTTACCCGGTCTTTTTTTTATTCGAATTCGATTTTCCGAAACGTTGTTTCCATTCGTAAAGGATGTTAATTGCTTCAATCGGCGTCACGCTGTTGACATCCAATCGATCCAAGGTATCGATAATCGGATTAGTTTCCGGAAATAAAGTCAACTGATAAGACGGCGTCTCTCGAATTTCCATCTGCTTGACCGAATCCGATTCCAATTGTTTCAAAATTTCGTTTGCCCTGGAAATGACCGGTTTGGGCAAGCCGGCGATTTGGGCGACATGAATACCGTAAGAACGATCCGCGGCACCGGGAATAATCTTATGTAGAAAAACGACTTCTCCCGCATTTTCAGTGACAGCCACATTGTAATTTTTTACGCCCGGCAAGGAATTCGCAAGTCTTGTCAATTCGTGATAATGGGTAGCGAATAATGTTCTGGATTTCAGAACGGGGGCGTTATGAATGTACTCAATAATTGCCCAAGCGATGGAAAGGCCGTCATAGGTGCTGGTCCCCCGCCCGATTTCATCAAGAATCAACAGGCTGCGATCNNTTAATATGTTGGCTGCTTCGACCATTTCAACCATAAATGTCGATAATCCGGCGTGAATTTCATCCTGGGCACCGATTCGGGTGAATATCCGATCGACCAAGCCGATTTTTGCGGAAGATGCGGGGACAAAAGAACCCATCTGAGCCATCAGAACGATAATTGCGGTTTGACGTAAAAAAGTGCTTTTCCCGCTCATGTTCGGACCGGTGATGACGTGGATAAAGGAATTTCCTCCCAATTTTATGTCATTGGGGATAAAACGGGTTCCTTGGGGAAGTGTCTGCTCGACGACCGGATGTCTTCCTTCGTTAATTTCGATCTCCAGGCTGTTATTAATTTCCGGTTTAACGTACTTATTACGTACGGCGGATTCCGCTAAAGCAGCCAAAACGTCCAATGTGGCGATCCCTCTTGCGGTGGTCAGAATTTCCGTTGCATATTGACTGATTTCGGCACAGATTTGATAGAACAACCGATTTTCGATTTCGCGAATGCGCTCTTCCGCGTTCAACACGAGCGCTTCATATTCTTTCATTTCGGGTGTAATGAAACGTTCGGCATTCACGAGAGTTTGTTTCCGAATATATTCGGGTGGTGCCTGATCCGCGCTCCCGCGAGAAATTTCAATATAATATCCGAAGACTTTGTTATAGCTGACTTTCAGCGTTTTGATACCGGTACGTTCCCGTTCGCTGCTTTCCAGATTGGCCATCCATTCACGCGCATGGCCGNNTGATGAATTCGATCCAATTCTTCCGAATAGCCTGCGCGAATCACACCGGTGTTCATCAGAGTGGCAGGCGGATCATCCGCGATAGCCGATTCCAATATTTGCCTAACGGCTTCTAACGGGTAGATTTTCTGAATGATCGGCGTCAGAGCCGGCAAAATCGGTTCGATAATCTCGATGATTTCCGGAAGTTTGCGAATTGAATTACGCAGAGCGGTAAGATCACGCGGGATTGCCATCCCACCCGAAATTCGGTTGATCAAGCGTTCCATATCATTCATTCCCTTCAGGCTTTCCCGCACTTCCGCTCTGATCATCCCGTCATTAAAGAATGATTCCACTGCATCCAAACGATTTTGAATCCCATTTTGATTGGTGAGCGGTTTACTGACCCATTGCCGAATAACCCGTTTTCCCATCGGAGTGACGGTGCAATCGATTACACCCAACAGCGAACCTTTGAGCTCGTTATTACGCAGGGATTCGGTTAACTCCAAATTCCTGCGTGTAGATGAATCAAGCACCATGAAATCATCCAAAGAATAGAAAGAAATCGAAGAAAGGAGTTTTATGCTTGAAGGTTGATTGTCCTGTAAATATTGCAATAAGCAGCCGGCGGCTCTGACCGGTAAACTATTTTCTTTCAGACCGTATCCGTCCAGCGTGGCGACTTGAAAATGATCCCGAAGCAGTTCGGTACAGCGTAACGGTTCGAAGTTATAATCCGGCACGCGAGTAATGTGCAGATTTTCGGAAAGCGGCAGGTCAAATGATTGTGCAATCAATATTTCTGCCGGATTGAGACGAGTTATTTCCGATTGTAAATCAGCGGTAATATCCGCACTTTGAATCTGAGTGACGGCAAATTCACCGGTGGTGATATCCGCATATGCAATCCCGATCTTGTCATTTTCGACAAAGGCTGCCATCAGATAATTATTGGAATCGCTTTTTAATAACCCGGGTTCAATTAATGTACCAGGGGTCACCACACGCACTACTTCTCGTTCAAAGAGACCTTTAGCGGGTTGATTCCCAATTTGCTCACAAATTGCGACATGATAGCCTTTATCGATCAATCGAGATAAATAATTCTCGACGGCATGATAGGGGATACCGGCCATCGGTACTCGGACACCCTTTGCAACATTCCGAGAAGTCAGCACCAAATCCAGTTCACGAGAAGTTGTTTCGGCGTCTTCATCGAAGGTTTCATAAAAATCTCCCAATCGAAAGAAAACGATTGTATCGGGGTATTGTTTTTTAATTTCAAGGTATTGTTGTCGAATGGGAGTAAATTCTTCGCTCATTTAATTGTTTTTCCGTAACGTAAGAGATAAGCTGCGATGCCGAAAGCAGTTGAGACATTCAGAGATTCTTTTTCTCCCTGCATGGGAAGAAATACACTGAAATCAGCTTTTTCCAAGACAACGGGATCGATTCCGTTAATTTCATTTCCGATAAACAGAGCAACGGGTTGTCCGGATAAAATTTTACCAATATTTTGGAATAAATTAATCGAACGATTCCCGCCTTCCAGGCATAAAATCAGGAAACCTTCCGATTTTAATTGTTCAACAACCTCCAGAATATTCCATGAGTGTTCCCATCGGATCGCATTTTCCGCTCCCAAAGATGTCTTTAAGACCTTGGGATTCTCGGGGGTAGGGGTGATACCGCAAAGAAAAATCTTCCGAATACCCGCCCCGTCAGCGGTTCTGAGAATGGCTCCGACATTGAGAGCACTTCGAATATTATCTAAAACCGCGACCACAGTCGGCAGCTCGGATTCATCTTGCTTTCGTTGGGGTATCAAGTTCGAATCGTACCCCTCATCTATTGGAATCGTCCCGCTGCCGCATCGCGGACAGCGAATCGAAATATTCTCTGAAAGTGGAATTGTAAAGCGTAAAGTACAATCGGGATTAATGCAGAGGCGTGTTTGGTGTTTCATCGCTTTGATTCATAAAGTCAAGACAGAATTTCATTCCGTTTTCGATCATTCTTATTCGGATCGTTGATCGAATAGACAAATAACGGTTATAAAGGTTAAAAGGCAGAGGATCTAAAGAGGTTCCTCCGCCTTTTTACAATTCTCTTTCCTATAAGAGATCCGTTACGGCTTTGGATCCCAAATTGATTCGGATGGCTCGACGATCTTTCGCCAACAGAGCTTCGAAATCACCTAAAGCCTGAGCTTTTTCCAAGATTGAAAAAGTAATCCCTTCATTGGGAATTTCGATATCTTGCGGCGCGTCCGCGATCAGTTGGATAAACAGACCGTTGTTCGCACCCCCTTTATGTAATTGTCCGGTGGAGTGCTGAAAACGGGGACCGAAACCGAGGGTGGTGGCACATTGAGTTTCTTTCAAAATCCAAGCCCGAACATTTTGCAAATCTGCCGACATCTTTTCATTTCTGGGTAAATAAGCATTGATTGCAATGTAATCTTTCCCTTTTATCGCCTGCCGAATGAAAGCCTTTATCAGATACTTTATATCATCCGCCTGTTTCAAATCCGGTATATCCGTATTGAAATAAACGCTGAGGCCGTCTTTTTCCCAGCAAGCGGGAAAATCTGTCAGTTGCCCTTTTTCTTTATATTCCGTAATCTTGGCGACTGTACGATTTTTACTGTCCTGCACATTCGGTTGATCAAACGCATTCACACCCAACAGCGAGCAAGCTACTGCAACGGCGATTTCCCAACGATAAAACTCGGCAAATAATTCGTTCAAATCGTTCAATTTTATCGTGAGAACCGGTTGACCGGTTGTGATCAATTCATTGACAAAGTCGGTTTGTGTACCGGAAGTCTCTACGTATACAAATGCCCGATCATCCGCATATTCAGAAGGAGCCAGTTTCGGTTCGATATCGATCGGAACAATTCCTTTCCCCATTTTCCCGGTGCTTTCGGCGATCAGCTGTTCCAACCAGGAGCCGAAAGCCGAAAATTCCGGATCGGTCAAAATAGTGAATTTGTCTCTGCCGTTCAGGGAAGCCGTGCCCATATAAACGCCCAGAGCAGCGCCCTCGTTACATCCGACAGAATTGGAAGGAGCGCAAATTTTTGCCATGCGGGTAGCCTGTTCGATAATTGTTTCCGGATTGATTCCCATCAAAACAGCCGGAAAAACACCGAATGCGGATAATGCCGAGAATCGACCTCCGATGGATGGATCCGCCAAAATGATATTCCGAAATCCCATTTCTTTGGCTTTGCGTTCCAACTGGGTACCGGGATCGGTAATGGCAATGAAATGGGATCCGACCTGATCAGCCAATTCTGTTTTGGCTCTTTCGAAGAAATAATCCAAAAATGCCTGAACTTCTGCCGTCCCTCCCGATTTGCTGGAAACAATATAGACCGTTTCTTTGGGAGGATGAGATGCGTCGGCCGCCAAGACTTGAATCGGATCGGTGGAATCGATTATTTCCAATACCATCCCATCGTTATTTTTGAAGGTTAATGCCATTACTTCAGGAGCGAGCGAAGATCCTCCCATCCCCATTAGCAAAATCTTATGGATGCCGTCCTTTTTTAAGCCGGCAGCGATTGATTTATATTCGTCGATGGATTTAGCAATGTTTTGATGCGCATCCAACCATCCCAGTCGATTCCGAATTTCTGGATAGGCTTGTGTATCGAATGTCCAAACGGTGGGGTCTTTCGCAAATATTCGCTGAATAATCGAATCTTCTTCGAGTTTCTTAAAATTCTCAAAGACTGGCGTGTAAAGGCAACCCAATGATTTTTTCACCTGATCCGACTTTTTGTCTAATTCTTTTAACATTGATTCAAAGGCACTTTTATAAGATTCCATAATTTCCTCCTGAACCCGTTCCGTAAGCGATTCGAAATGAATACCGAGCTTTTCAAATTCTTCAATAATTTGGTTATCTTCCTCATGCGATACTCGAAGGGATGGTATGATCTGCCCATGATCGATAATGGCGTCCATTAACTTCGGATGAACGGATAGGATCGTATTTTCGGCGATCAACGAATCCGTATAATAAGTATCCTTGAATGAAGGCTCCTTATGGCAGAGGGATGACCATAAAAGATGTTGTATTTCAGCACCTTCAGCAATTAGATTTTGCATTCTGCCGCTTTGATTGGTTTCCAGGAAAAGATTGAAGATTCGGCGGCAAATAGTCAATGCGGCTTTCATTTTCAATCGACGGGTAGCGGTTGACTTATCCGGATCGACAGGATCGACAGCCTGATCCAGAAATTTGTTAACGATATTATCGATTTCCGCGACGCTGACAGAAGCTGTGGAATAAATTTTATCAATAGATTTCCCTTCTTTTAATCGCGTTTCCAAACCGGAAAGATAGGCGTCAACGGCACCCGAATAGCTTTTTTCAGAAACGATCATTGTAAAATTGATGTTGATCCCTTCCGTTACCAACTGTTTTGCGGCTTCCAAACCTTCTTCAGTTGCCGGAATGCCGATCAAAATATTGGGCCGATTCACCGCAGTCCAAATCCGTTTCGTTTCGGACACGGTTTTTTCGATATTATGTGCCAATTCAGGATCCAGGGTTAGAGTGACATATCCTTCTTTTCCGCCGCTGCTGATATAAAGATCCTTAAAAATACCCGCAGCGGATCGAACATCATCAACCAAGAGTTTATCAAAGATTTTGCGGCAATTCCAGCCGGCAAGCATCATGGGAACCAAAGCCGACGCATAGTCATCGCTGTTCAAGATTGCGCTGCACATATTACCGGAATTCATCATTAATCCGCTTACCTGACCTTTTTCGATCATTTTGACCAATTCGCCGTTTTTCAATTGGCAGCGATTAGCCTGATCCAACCAGACAGATTGTCCTATATCCCGTAATGCTTCGATTCGGTTGATCAGGTAAAGGTCTCCGGCTTCAATTTGTTTGATTTTATTGAATCGCCTGATTTGATTCGGCTTATTATTGAAAGCGGCGCCGAGAAATGCTTTAACCAACTCGTTCGCCAGTTCGGGTCCGATGATTCTGGCGCCGAGACACAAGACATTCATTCCGTCATGTTCCACTCCCTGATGAGCAGAATAGGTATCATGGCAAACCGATGCATATATCCCCGGGATTTTATTGGCGGCGACACAAACGCCTACTCCCGATCCGCAGAGAAAAATGCCGACGTCCGCTTTCCCCGATTTAATTTTTTCGGCTCCCAGTTGAACGAAATCGGGGAAATCCGAACTTTCTTTGGAAAATGCTCCCACATCGATCACTTTACAGCCGACTTCCTCGATTGTTTCAATAATATTTTGTTTCAGCTCAAATCCGGCATGATCGCTGGCAATTACTACTGTTTTATTCAAAGGAATCTCCCATTATCTGACAAAAAAACCTATCTTTCAATTTTGTTACGGATTCAAAATCACTTTCAATGCGTTCACTTTTTGATAATAAAGATTATCAAACCATTCCGGACCCTCTGACAACGGAGCCGTAGCGCTGATAATCGGATTCACATTAAAAGAACCTCGGGCGATCATATTCAAACATGCCGGATATTCTCCGCAGGATGCACAGGATCCTTGCAATCGGATTTGTCGGGTAACAACGGATTGAAGCGGAAAGTTCGTTTTCTGCGAAATATTTCCTACAAGGGTGACCGAACCTCCTTTACGGACACTATTAACGGCCAGGTTGAACGTTGCATCGGCACCGACCACTTCAAAAGCGGCATCCGTTCCTTCTCCTCCGGATAACATGCGAATTTTCTCGAGTGCGTTCTCATCGGAAATTATCGTATTATCCGCGCCCATCTGTTTTGCCAATTCCAATCGTTTGGAATCAACGTCAACGGCGATGATTTTTCCGTAGCCATACGCTCGTAAAGCTTGAATCACCAATAAACCGACCATTCCCGTTCCGACTACCGTTACCGTTGCATCGAGCTGATGCGGACTTAGATCTGCCGCATGCACGGCGACGGAAAGCGGTTCTACGAGGGCGGCTTGATTAAAATCGACTTCATCCGGTAACGCATAGAGTATGTGCTGAGGAATGGCAACATATTCGGCGAACGCACCGTCCCGACGATATTCGTCACAGGACACGCCTAAAACACGACGATTTTCGCACAGATTAATCAGACCTTTTCGGCAGTAGGAACAATGACCGCAATAAATCGTAGAATCAAAGGTAACGCGATCCTCCTTTTTCCACCCAAGGACTTTTGCTCCGGTTTCAACAATGACTCCGCTTGCTTCATGCCCCATAATCACCGGAGGCTGCCGCCTGCCTGATGAGCCGTCATATCCGTGAATATCGGAACCGCAAATTCCGCAGGCTTTTACCTGTATTAACACTTCATCTTCTGTGATGATTGGCACCGGTACATCTTGAATTTCCATTTTTTTATAATCGGTCAGAACTAAGGCTTTCATTTTTTTCTTCTTTTCCTTTCAACGGTGTGAATAAGGGACGTAACTTAAGCGACCGTCAAAATCAGATCCATCTTCGGCGGAGAGTGGAAACTTTATCGGTCGGTGATCGCGTTGAGAACGATAAACGGCGGTGAATATCTCAACTGTTTTTCGACCTTCATGTCCATCTACGGAGGGCGGACGATTATGAATGACCGCGTCCAGAAAATCGGCGATTTGGATCTGATGGAAATAAGTCATCGGATCGATTCCCTCGGATTTGATTTGATCCTCTTTCTTCCAGACTTCCGGCATGTTCTCTTCCCCCGGGACAGTCCAAATATCATTAAAAGCCGGTTCCACTTTTGAGGTGGTTACGCCTGAAATAAAAGAAGAACCTCCCTCTACTTGTGCTCCCACGGAAGCGCCGTTTGAACCATGGATATGAATTCTGCCCCATAAGCCCGGTTTTTGAGAATTCGAAACGAGTATTTGACCGATTCCGCCATTTTTGAATCTAATTACGGCTAAAGCCGTATCTTCCACTTCGATTTCCGGGTGGTTGAAATTATCCCAATAGCCGAATAATTCATCGATGTCTCCCATCATCCATTGTAATAAATCAATCTGATGAGGGGTTTGATTGACCATTACACCGCCGCCTTCTTCGCGCCATTTTCCCCGCCAACCATCCATCCGGTAATATTCGGGACTGCGCCAACCCATAACTTCTATCGTCCCGATGATTGGTTTGCCGATTTTTCCGTCCCGGATGGCTTGAATCATGCGTATAACCGGCCAATAAAAACGACGCTGGCTGATAACTCCCAATTTCACACCGGCTTTTTCGCATGCGGTAATTGCCCGATCACAGTCCCGCAGATCGGAGGCCAANNATGCGGTGATTACCCGATCACAATCCCGAAGACTGGATGCCAACGGTTTTTCACAGATCACGTTCGCGCCTGCTTCAGCCGCTTCGCAGGTCGGTTCGGCATGCAAAGGATGCGGAGTACAGACCGAAACAACTTGGACCCC
>DCTP01000040.1:9240-9975 GCA_002329625.1 Leptolinea sp. UBA1437 | reverse complement strand
CGCTACAGTATTGTTTTATTTTCTATATTTTTTAGTCTGTTTTTAGGAAATTTGTCAAAGGTTCAAGGTGCGTTTTTTGAGGATCCATTTCCATTTCTTTTAAGGAACGTTGAATTTCAAGCTGGTGATATCTCAGAATCTGGAATGAATGAAATTTTATTTATTGCAACGCCATCTCAGCCTGACCCGGAAAATTTAATTAAAAATGGCTATTTTTTGGAAGATTACTCCAATTGGACAAGAGATTTAATAGATGAAGGTGGATCCAGCAAGATGAGCATCGTTAATTCTCAGAACAGTCCATTTGATAGAGCGCTGTATATGAATCAAACAGGATTAGGTACACTCTTGTTAGAACAGCAAATCCCGGTTGACTCAATTGACTTGACGTTTTCGGCGACTTTTGTCATGCAAGCGACCACCGGCTTAATTTATGGCTTTAGCGGATCAGGATATGCGATGATCGTTCTTGATTATTTGGATGGGGCAGGAGAATCGTTGGGATTTACACGGATATTAAACGTCAATGAAAANNCTTTTTGCTGGAACAGCGTTTGTTGGGGCACCTGACAAAATTTCCGACACGAATTCTATGCATAATATTCTGATAGAATCAGACAAAGTATATAAAAATTATAAACTGAATATTCGTAAAGAAGTAAATGAAAATCTTCTTGGCATCAATTCGGATGATATTCGCTCAATAAAAGTGGTCTTAATTGTCGGATCTACTGA
>DCTP01000040.1:0-9215 GCA_002329625.1 Leptolinea sp. UBA1437 | reverse complement strand
TTAACTGTGTCTGATTTGACGCTAAAGCCTAATCATTGATTGAACTATATTCGAAAATCTTTCGTTTATGTTTTCTATAAAAACTCGAGGAACTTCCTCGAGTTTTTATTATATGATTGGATTGCTGAGTAGGTTTCAATAAATAGTGTCAAGTCGCGCAGTATAATGGCTGGGTGCTCATTTACAGAATGTAAATGAACTTATGGCTAAGGAGTTAAATATATGGTGGAAGGTCTGATTTTTGATTTTAACGGGACACTCTTTTTTGATACCGATAAACAGGAAGAGGCGTGGCGAATCTATATCCAAAGGAAATATCATCGATCGATCGGTTTAACCGAATTTCGGGATCATATTCACGGCAGAGCATTTGACTCAATTTTTAAATACTATTTAGGTTCCGACAGTTCCATTGAGGAACAAAAAGAAATGATGAATGAAAAAGAAGCGATCTATCGAGAAATCGCACGGGCAGATCCAAAAAACCTTCATTTGCTCTCGGGAACCGAATCATTATTCGACGAGTTGCGAGAACGGAAAATTCCTTTTACCGTTGCAACGGCATCTGAAATAAAGAATGTTCAGTTTTATTTTGAAGTTTTCCCTCTACATAAGTGGTTTACCGGACCTGAAGATTGGGTTTATGATGATGGGACGATTCCCGGGAAACCTGAACCAGATATTTATCTAAAAGCTGCGAAGAAAATCGGAATCGAACCTGAGAATTGTCTGGTGGTGGAAGATTCTTTTCCAGGTATTAATGCCGCAGTCGACGCGGGGATTGGAAAGGTAATCGCTATGAATCCGAGCGGGGATAGGGATAAAATTGAAAAGATGAACGTTGTGGAAGCAATTATTTTAGATTTCAATGGATTTGCGGAGAGGTTTCTGAATGAATGAACAAAATGCAATCATGAGTTTTCCGGATAATTTGATTATTGTCGAAGGGAAGAATCTTCTATCGTCGCGGCATTTATTGGTTCCTCCTCATTTGGAAGTTATTATTCGGAATCCGCGAAATGCAGCCCATTTGCAAGATATCCTATCGGAAGAATATCCTGTAGATCATCCCCTTGAAATTTTTATGGATGTACCGGAGAACCAGCAGAACCTGTTAACGATAAAATTAGCGGAATTATCACAACAAGATCATTATTTGGAAAAAGCACTGTGGATACGAATTCCACCCCTTCCGGAGAGTCGATCCTTTGAATATTTCCAGAATATCGTCGCTATCTTAAGAGCTCCCAACGGGTGCCCATGGGATCGCAAACAGACTCATCAATCCTTACGGGATGATTTTCTTCAGGAAGCCTATGAGCTTTTGGAAGGATTAGATCGAAATGATATTGAAATGATTTCCGAAGAGTTGGGGGATGTTTTATTGCATATTGTGATGCAGGCGCAAATTGCACAGGAAAATAATGAGTTTAATATGGGGGATGTGCTGGCCAAAATCAGTGAGAAATTGATTTTCAGGCATGAACATGTTTTTGGAAATCCAGAAAAGTTATCATCCGATCAAGTTTTAAATCGGTGGGAGAAGGTTAAAAACTTGGAACGTGAGAAAGATCATAAAGAACAAGGTTTATTAGATGGGATTTCAAAAGCAATGCCGGCTTTATCCATGGCTTATTCTTATCAAAAACGTGCCGCTCGAGTCGGTTTTGATTGGGAATCGATTGACGGCGTTTGGGATAAGCTTTATGAGGAAATCGAAGAATTTAAACGGGCGAATACTCCTGAGGAGCAGGCGGAAGAGCTTGGGGATATTCTTTTTACCTTGGTGAATCTGGCACGATGGTCAAAAATCGATCCGGAAACTGCCCTGCGGAATTCCAATTTAAAATTTCATGATCGTGTTCAATATGTGGAAACAAAAGCACGCGAACTTGGAAAAAATCTCTTCGATATGCCGATGAGTGAAAAAGATCAATACTGGGATGAATACAAAGAATCCTGAGGACCAGGCGAAAAAAGCTTTTCCGGTTTGGCTTTTGATTGCGTTGCTGTTTACCTTCGTATGGCTTACGGGTTTTCTATGGTTGAAACAAACGAATAAAGAAGTTACGGAGACTCATAAAACCCGCGCTGTTACGATTCCGATTGAATTACAAGATCAATCCTGTTTTCTTACAATTCCCGTGTGTGAGCTTGAGCTCCGAACCCCCGAAAAAATTTCCCTCGCTAATCGAGCGAATATTGATCTGAAAATCAATCCTTCTGAAAATTTGTATTGGGATTGTAATTCCGAAATTCCTAAAAATCTCAGAGTTCAATTATTCGCACGGATTGAATTTCCGGCTGCCAAAATCATTCCCGCAGATCAAATGGGACAGGAATTCCCGGCCGGTCATGAGGCGTCTTTTCATTGGACAATCATTCCTAATCAATCCGGAAAAAATATTCAAGGGCAGCTTTGGCTGAAAGCCGAAATTATGACGGTACAAACCGATTCAAATCAAAAACTGGAAGAATGGAGTTTGTTTTCGAACGAAGTAAAAATGACGGTGACTGATATCGGGAAAATTCCGACCGATCTATTGAAAAAATTTCTGGATGGAATTCTGCTATTCGGTTGCGGGTCATGGGTGATATTTATCTTGCAAAAAACCTTTCGGAAAAGCAGAAAATAAGTACATTGTACCGATTCTTTCCATGACATAAATCATGAAATCTCATGGCTGATATAATAACGATTGTTCATGATAAGAAAAGGTGCGGTATGAGCATAGAGAAGGAAATAAAAAAACCAAAGAATTTCCTTGGAAGTGATTCACAGTTTCTCAAAAAAGCATTTTCGTTATTTTTGATTATTGGATTAATTACTCTAATCATCGCTTTTTTAAGCCTTTGGGGTGGAAGAAAACTGGATTCTTTATTTGGGACGAGTCCTTGGATCATGATTGGGCTTGGAATCGGCGGCTTTTTATTGGTTGCTTTGATCATCGTAAAAATGACAAAAAAAGTTTTTCGGGAATTGAATATCTCTATTAAAACTTCGAATAAGACGGGGGAAGATCAAAATGACTGAGACGGTTCAAACTGAGATTCGTCCGGTTGAAAAGAAGAAGGGATCAAAACTTTGGCTTATTTCCCTTTTGCTGTTGGTTGTTCTGAATTTTGTTGTTGTCAAATTCTATAAACCCGTTGAGCCGGAAATTAACATAGCGACGGACAGCTTATTATTTCATATGGAAGATGGCGTAGCGGTCCGAGATCCGTGGTTTACGATTCCTTTCATCGGGGATGTCTATTTGACAAATACCATGCCGGCAATTGCTCTGGTTTTCATTATATTACTTTTGTTGGCGGCAGCGGTTCATCAACAGACGAAAGATGGACAATTAAAATCTCATGGCGTGGTGTTGCTTCTTGAAATCATTTTTTCGGCGTTGACAGGGATGACGGATAGCGCCGTAGAAGAAAAGTGGCGAGATCGAATTTATCCTTTCTTCCTGACCGTATTTATGTATGTACTAATCGCAAATTTGACCAAATTATTGCCATTTTTCGAAACATTTGGATTGGTCTATCCGACGAGCGAAAACGGTTTTATCGCTCAGAAATGGGGAAGTTGGTTTTATGCGATTCAATCTACCGCCGCAGCGGCCGGACAGCAGGGATATCGTTTGGTCAGTCTGTTCCGCGGTGCTTCTACTGATTTAAATTTTACGGTTGCCATTGCCATCGTTACGGTCATTTTGGTTCAGGTGATCGGTGTAAAAGCACACGGATTCAGCTATTTTCATAAATTTATCGATATAAAAGGGATGATTACCAATCCGAAAAAGGGCTTGATCAACGGTTTTGTGGGGATTCTCGAATTAATCAGCGAAATCGCAAAAATCGCCTCGTTCGGATTTCGGCTTTTTGGAAATATGTTTGCAGGGATGGTTCTTTTATTGTTTCTCGGATATATGGTTCCCTGGCTTGTGAATACGGTTATCTTGCTGTACGAAGCTTTTGTGGGGATACTGCAGGCATTCATTTTCGGAATGTTGGCAACCGTTTTTATGAGTATGGCAGTTCGATCTGAGAGCTAGATTTAGTTTATTGAGGGGTGAAAAATGGATCCACAGGTTGGAAAGTATATTGGTGCAGGCTTGGTGATGATTTCAACGATAGGAGCTGGAATTGCGATCGGAAATATCGGAAAAAGCGCATTGGATGGAATTTCACGGAATCCGGATGCTTACGGAAACCTAATGACCACGATGATTTTAGCAATCGCTTTTGCCGAATCTTTGGCAATTTATTCATTGGTGGTTGCCTTCCTGATTTTATTCGGATAAAAGGATCAAAATCTCATGGAAGCTTTAGGAATTAATGCAGGCAACCTTTTTGTCAATATCATCTGTTTCGCGATTGCTTATCTGATCATCGCAAAATTGATTGTCAAGCCGATAAAAAAGATGACGGACAATCGCAAAGAGGTTATTGATAAAGGAATTGCGGATGCAAAAATCGCAGCGGATCTACGTGAAAATGCATTACAAGAATCTGAAAAAATTCTCAATGCCGCCAGAGAAGAAAGTGCCAGAATGCTGAAAGAAGCGACTGATCAGATCGCTCAGATGAAGGAAGATTATCGAAAAACGGTTGATGCGGAGGTATCCAAAGAACTGAGAGATTCGCGTGAATACTTGAATAAAGAACGTGAGCTGATGCTCAGTAATTTACGCGGTCAAATTATCGATCTTTCTATCAGCGGTGCAAAGAAAATTCTCGGCGAAGAACTGAGTATGGATGAGGCAAAACAACATAAGTTGTTAAATGACTTGTTTACCGGTATTAAAAATGGGTCTATACCGGGGATCGATCGGCTGCCTAATAACCTTACAAAAATGGAAGTTACTACCGCAGTTCCTTTGACGGATGAAGAACGAGCGATTGTTGAAGCTCAATTATCCGGTAAGTTGGCGGAGGGGGTTGTGATTAATTATGTGGTCGATCCTAAAATTTTAGGCGGAATTATTATTCACAGTGGAGACTATCTGATTGACGGATCGGTTCTTGGAAAAGCTCAGGACTTGAAGGAAGCTTTGCATAAGAGATAGAACGCGATTTTTCGGGAGAGAATTTTTCGGCAGACAATCAGTCTGCCGTTTATTTTAACTCTATAAAAGGAATCCCATCAAATTCCGTACACGTCGGCAAGCGGCGTTTATAATAAAACTATGCCGGTAAATTATCTCCAACTTCAATCTCAAATACACATTCTCAGTGATTCGATTTTAAATCAGAGAGAAAAAGGGAAAGAGGCACTGGAAAAACTGACGGATCAATTCAAAACTGCAGCCAGCCTGCCGAATTTAGCGGAGAGAGTTTCCGCAAAATTAAGGGAGAACAGAGGATTAAGTTGTGCTCTGCCTCGTGACGAAAGAATCGATTCTCATATTTCAGCCGGTGATCATTCGGGTGAAATTGTAAATATTTTAGCCGCCGACGGTTCGCAAATTAATCCCAGCCGACACGAAGAAGTCAGTTTCGGTTTGATTAATACGGCAATTTTTAAAATGCGGATGAACGGCAATGAAGCACCACAAATCGTCACCGAGACAAAGTTAATCGAACGGGAAGATGATTCTTTACAGGAGAAACTGAATAACGAAGCAAATGTCGGTTTATTCCGAGATGTGGAAGAACGCCGGCTTCTTTCCCGTGAAGCTTGTAAAATTCCGCAAGGGGAACTGGTCGTTGCACTCACAGACGGACCTCTTCAGCTATATTATTTCCAAGAGCCGAACACTACGGAAAATCCCTTGGTCAATGAATACTACAAAGCATTGGCGGAGATGAGTGAGAAAAAGATTATCACGGCAGGGTATACGGATCGTCCTCGCTCTACCTTTGTTATCGATATGTTGCGGTTGCTGATGAATTCGGATCCGCAGGATGTGAGAGTTAAACAGACGTTGGTTTTTGACAGCAACCTGTTTTCACGCATTCTTTTGCCCGGCGAGCGCTCGGCACTTTTTAAACTGATTTCGCCGGCTGTTGAACAAATGCCGGCGGCGGTCCAGATATCCTTTTTTTATTTGAATGTGGGGAGTGATTCACGCCCGATGATTACCCGTATTGAAATTCCCGAATGGGTATCAAAAGATCCGGCTGCGATTGATTTGCTTCATTATTCGCTTTTGCAACAAAATGGATTCCTTTCGTCTAATCCATATCCGTATGCTCTGCATCGCGCTCACGAATGTGCAGTTGTGCAATTCAGTGAAAAGGAACATGTTAAACAACTGATCATTCGGGAATTACTTTCACGCGGTGTAACCGATTTGGAAAAATCCGCAAAGCAGGTTGCAAAGGATTTATTCGGAACAACCTATCGCGATTTTAAGGAATAAAGCTGGAAAATCGGATCTTTATACAGAAGAGGGGTCTCATGACAGATACAAGCATGTTTGGAAGAATTCTCAGCTCGAATATTCGGGAATGTGTCGTCGGTTATCGGATCAACGAATCCATGATTCCGCCTTTCGGTTCCATGGTCCGTATCCCGGTAAGTCATGCACAACAACCGGAAATCTATGGATTGGTGACGGATATCCAGATTGAAGAAGACGGATTCTTGCGTCAACTGGCTACCAATGATCAGGTTTCGGAAGAGGTAATGTTGGATGCACGAGTCAATCGCAATGTGCCGGTTGTCTTAAGGATTTTGTTTATCGGCTATCTGGAAAACGGAAATATATCCCATTTATTACCGCCCTGCCCGCCGTTGACTTTGGATAATATTTATAAATGCACGAATGCCGAGATCACGGCATTTACCTCATTCGGAAATTTTGGATACATTCGACATATTCTGAAGGTAACGAATGTTCCGCCGGGTGAATTGCTTGCGGCACATATCAGTCAGGCTGCTAAAGCTCAGTTTGCTGATAATCACTTCGGTTGGACGGAAAGCGCCATTAATGAAGTGATCTATTTAATGCGAGATAACTATGCCGATCTGTTAGCGATATTGGGAGCGATCGGCGATGCGGATATCAGTTTGGATGGAGAAGTGGAGGAACAGGAATGACCCCAGCAGAAAATATCGGATTTGTAATTGGGGGCAGTTTAAAAGAAGGCCTGTTTGTTCGTCTAACCGTTCCTGCCGAACGGATTCAGGAAGGGGCTTTTGTCGTTATTGAAAGTAACGGATTGAAATTTTACGGATTGGTTGTTAATCTCAGCCTCAAATCTTATGATCCCAGATATTCGCAAGATTTAATCACCGGCAGAATGTCCGATAAAATTACGACTTTATTGCATAACCAGACCCTTTTTACCGAGATGGAAGTTTTGCCGGTTCTGATGCAAAATACAGGTCCGGAACTGGGAGATCCGAATTATGATCCCAATGCTATAGTAGATAGGTCACCTATACCGGTAAAAACGCTTCCCATTCATCAGGCACCCGTTCGGCTTGCAACCGAATTCGACGTCAGCGAAGTGTTTAAACCCAAAGAAAAAAATGGATTTGTCATCGGTACCACGCGCGAGCAAGGACATCCGGTTCATATTGATATGGATAAATTGATTCAGCGTTCTTCGGGAATTTTTGGGGCGACCGGAACGGGGAAGAGTTATTTAACCCGCATGATCTTAGCCGGGTTAATTCAAAGCAAACAAGCTGCTGTGCTAGTTTTTGATATGCACAATGAATATGCATACGGCGATATTTCACCCGATACGGATATAAAAGCGCCGGGTTTGTGTGAAAAGATGAAAAAAAGAGTCAAGTCTTGTGCTTTGGGGGCTTCGGCAAAAATTGCGGGCAATCAACCCGATTTTGATCTGGTACTGGAATATTCGGATATTCTGCCATCCGATATTGAGATGCTGACCCGGGAATTGAATCTACGCGAAACGACTCCGGCTACGCTGTCGGCGTTAGTTCAATCCTTCGGTCTAAATAAATGGTTTGAATCGTTTAAAAATCTAACAATGGGTGAGGGAGAGGGTTCGATTATTGATTGGGCACGGAATAACAACGTGAATGAAGCTGCCGCATTGGGCCTGTATAACAAACTTGAACGGCTGTTCCGGTTGAACTATCTTGTTCCGAAGTTGGCCGGTCCTTCTTCGATTGTAAAAATAATCGATTATTTAAAAAATGGGTATTCGGTTATTTTATCTTTTGGAGAATATGAGACGGACTTGGATTATTTGTTGGTGACAAACATTCTGACACGAAAAATTCGTGAAGAATGGGAACGAATGACGAATGAATATCGAAATCAGGGCGGTGTCAAACCTACTCCTCTGGTGATTGCATTGGAAGAAGCCCATAAATTATTAAACCGGGAAATGGCCGGACAAACAACATTTTCAACAATTGCCAGGGAAATGAGAAAATATTTTGTGACTTTACTCATAATCGACCAGCGTCCGTCTCAAATTTATGACGAAGTGATGTCCCAACTGGGAACTCGTATCTCAGGTTGGCTTGGAGATGATGAGGATATCGCAGCAGTACTATCCGGACTTTCCGGGCGGGATTCATTACGGGGAATGTTAGCCCGTTTGCAACCGAAGGAGGAAGTTCTTCTTCTCGGTTACGGCGTTCCTATGCCTATCCCTATTCGTTCCCGTCGATATGATGCCCAATTCTGGCAGGAAATACTGAGTGAGGATGAACTTTCCGAGACGGATAGACAAAAATTTCGGGAAATGGTTTTTGACGATTTTTAGGAATCTTTCAAAAACCAATGTGAGAATTTCATGACAGAGGCCGGTCCAAACCGATCGATCGAAAGACAAAAAGAGCTGAAAATTTTGGTCACCTCATTATTTTTGGCGATTCAGTTTGCATTGTGTATTTATCTTCAATGGATTCCTTATCCGATCCGCTCAAAAAGAGCTTTGGTGGCGATTGTTTTCTTAATCGGACTGTTTACGATTTGCACAAACTTTATATTATCTCGATGGATCCTTATTCGATTTCAGAGAACAACGAAAACGGTTTTTTGCTTTACCGTTTTAGCCAGTTTGATCTTCGGGGGATTACAGCTCGCCGTTCAAACCGTTCCGGTTCCCGATCGATATTTCTTCCTTCCCGACGGTTCGGTAAAAATTACAGCCATCGCTGAAAAAAATCCGCTTTCAAGCGGAAAGAAAGTCGAAATTTTGTTCTTTGACACCGGGACAACGGATAATATAAACGCTTTGGAACAGGCGGGAAATTGGTCGGTTCAAAACAAAACCGTGGTAACAGA
>DCTP01000085.1:3731-13073 GCA_002329625.1 Leptolinea sp. UBA1437 | reverse complement strand
TGAACGAAAATATCTTCACCTTCCGGCTGTGAAAGAAAACCATAACCCTTTGATTCATTGAACCACTTGACTGTACCTTTGACCTTGTCACTCATTCTGAAAATCTCCTAAAAATTTCCCTCGGCTCTCCGAGGTTTGAAAATTTGGAACGCTTTTGGCTATTCCATTGACTAAATTTGGATAAGAAGAAGCTGATAGAAAACCGCTTTCCCATGTAAATTGAGGAAAGCGGAACTTCATTGCCTAATCTCCTTAATCACTGCTGTATTTATACCACTATTTTTCTTTAATGGATGCGCATATTACAAACATCATCAAGATTCATTATCAATGTAACAGCATGCTTTCTATATTTTCACATTATTACCTTTCGTGGCATCATCGTCTCCCGCTTCATGGATCATTCTTGAGGAGACCATGAGCCGATAAAGGAGATCAGATCACCCAAAACAGCGGGTTGGCTGATGCGGATCGATATTTTTTCGCTCGGATTGCCTTGGAAAAATAATTCCTGACGAAAATGGAAAGGATTATCCGGATTAAAGCTGCTGCTGCCCTTCAAGTTCGTTTCGTAACCGATTGGATCGATTTGGCATTGAATGACCTTGTTATCGGTGCCGTCAAAGAGAAATGAATAACCACCATTCGGCTTTTTTTCAACGGTTTCTAATATGAAGTCAATGGAACCGATTTGGATATGCTGGTTGACATGAAACGGTAGATTGGCAGGTTGAATTCTATTAAGGTTAAACTCAATTTGAGCGAATGCTTCTTTTTCGGGAAAGGAGCGTTCATAAACGTTTTGTTTCGCATAAACGGGGAAAATAATACCCGACTTCGGAATCGTAAAAGTGTGCATTGTACCGATATATTTCAAATTATCTTCCTTGGAAAGATGATTGCGTAAGCTATCTTCATATTTCCAAAGTTCTCGTTGAGTCTCCTGATCCGGATCCGGCAGCCGGTTACCATTTGCATCATAAAGAATCGGATTAAAAGTGAATAAGTAATAAAAAACCGGTAATACGGTTTGACGGTATTGATCTGTAAAATTAATCCCATTTGAACAGGTTTCCTTTTCCGTATCACTCCTGCCAAAAATATTCTTTTCTTTTATCAGGTTTTTAATTCCATTCATTGGTTTTCCTTTATCGGATCCTTCAATTTAATTGTAGCTACAATAATAAAGTCGTTTTGAGGGAAGGAAATGTGACAAAAATGGAAGGGGAAAATGGCAAAAGACCATTTTAGAGCGATTAAATTGATTCTGTACTTTTTTACTTGGAAAGATTTAACCTGAAAAAGGGGTAAAATTTGTGGTTATGGAAGGCGGACTTATGAAAGATTCCGAAAAAAATCAGGAAATTGAAGCAAAATTCCCGGTGAAGGATTTGCGAAAAATTCAAGAACTGTTGGAATTTCATCAAGCTGAATTGCTGATGGACAAATCCTATGAACATAACATTTTATTGGATACTCCGACCAATGAATTGCTGGAGGAAAACGCCCGGTTACGCTTGCGAAAAGAGGGTTCGGAATCTATATTGACCTATAAACGTACTCGAAAAAATGAAAATAATATTGCTTATCGGGAAGAAATCGAAACACGGGTTGATCATTTTGAAAACACCCGCCTGATATTAAACCGTTTGGGTTTTCTGACCTTTTTTGAATATGAAAAATATCGTAGTACTTATAGGTTGGGAGCAACTACGATCATGCTGGATGAAACGCCGATCGGTTTTTATCTGGAAATAGAAGGACCCGATGAAGAGACAATTCATCGTACGGCTTCTCTGTTAGAGATCGATTGGAATCAGCGTACGGATAAAAGTTACCTGCAGGTATTTCAGGAATGGGCTGCCGAAAACGGCTATCCCGGTCGCGATATGCTTTTCAGCTCGGCTCCCTTTTTACGCGGTTAAGACATTCATCCATTTTCGGGTTCGCAAACGATGAGTGACGACGATCACTTTGAACAGTTCATCGCACATAAAACCCAAATAGACCGTCTCAATCGGCAGGTGAAAACCGAAAGCTAAAAGAGCGCTGATGGGTATTCCGATGAGCCAAATAGAACCGGCGTCCACCGCCAAGCAAAATCTGACATCTCCCCCCGCCCGTAGAACTCCGATAAAAATCGTATAAGTGATTGCCCGAAAACACAGAGAGGCTGTCAAAATTGTCAAAATTATTCTTGCGCTCGCATAAGATTCCGCGGAGAGATTGTAAAGATTCAGAATCGAATCCCTTAGGCAAAATACGACGATTCCGGTTAAGCATCCGACGAGCATCATAAAAAAAGTCGTGAAAATTCCATATTCGTAGGCTTTATCCTGCTCATTTCTCCCCAAGAAATTCCCGACTAAAATGCCGCAGGCATCCCCGAAAGAATAGATCAGCGTGAACATTAAAGTGTCTATGGGGCTCACAGCGGACACTGCGGCGATGGCGGTGGTTGAAATTTTGGCATAGATCGCTGAATAAACGTTTGTCCCCAGCCCCCAAAGAGTTTCGTTAATCAATACGGGGAGCACATTCTTGGTTGTTTTTATGATTAGTTTTTTGTCAAAATCAAATAATGTATTGAAGGTTGCAGCGACCGGGGACTTTGATTTGTAAGTGAAGAAAAGCAATAATGCGGTTTCCGAAATTTTCGCGATTAAAGTCGCATAAGCCGCTCCGGCAATGCCCAGTTTCGGGAACCCCCAATTTCCGTAAATAAGAAAGTAATTTAATATAAGCTTAATTGCCAATGATAAAGCGATAGCGATCATCGGTAATTTTGTATCACCGATAGCCCGATGAGCACTCGCGAAGATTAATGCAATCGGATGGAGTAAAAAGATCAGCGAAAAGGTGGACAGGTATAACGATCCGGCTTGAATGACTTGAGGGTCCCGGGAATAGAATCCCAGAATCTTCTCCGGGAAAAAGGCGGTTAAGATCGAAAACAAAATACCGAGTCCGGAACCAACGATCATTTCAAGCCCCATAATGCGATGGATGTTCTTTGAGTCGTGAACGCCCCAATATTGAGTCGTCAGTATTGAAGCACCGGAGACCAAACCGAAAATCACGATATGGAATAACTTTAGATAAAATTGGGTGCAAATGTTAACAGCCGCCAGAGAAACGTCTCCCAATGCTCCAACCATGATGTTATCCACCAATGTTACAGAAGAAGATAACAGGTATTGGAGGATCAACGGTATTGCAAGTTTCATGATCTGCCGAAAATAGATTCTGTCTGGTTTTTTGATTTTTATCATGACCTCACTGACTGCGCGGATTGAAACCTCCGAGCATTTTGCAAAAAGAAACTGAGCTGATAAATATGACCTTTTGCTGGCGCAGCTCAGTTCCTTATAAAATTGTAAGTTATTTCAAACTATTTTAATTGATCTTTCCCCCGATTTATATTCCCGCATCCAATGTGGGGACCGCTACGGGAACCGTTGTCGGTATTTCCGTAGGGGATGAGATCGGAGCTGCCGTCGGAATTATTTCTTCCTCTGGGACAGCGGTCTCTTCCTCATCATTCAAGAAATTATCGACGACTTCCGTTTCCGCCTCTGGTCCTGTTTTTATGGAAGAATTGATTAAATCAAGGATCTGAGATTCATCCAATACTCTGAAGCCCGAAGAATCATTGATCGTCATGGTACCTTTTTCTTGGTCGATTGTAGCGGAAAAAATCAATCCTCCGGCCGAATTCAGTGAGACACCATTTGCCTGTTTACTGAAGGCAAGCTTGAAGAGCTCTGTCATCTCTCCTTCAATCACCATTTCCAACGCCAGCGAATTACTCGGTTTATCACAGATCAGTTTGAACTGCGATTGCTGGTCAGCCGCATATAACGTGCCGAGAATTTCATGTGCATCGTCATCAAATTCCATCAAGAGCTCAGTATCGGCGAAGACAAGATCCAAACTGTTTTTGGCCGGATCGGATTCGATCCAAACGACCGGAGTGCCGTTGAGCGCTAAAGCGATCCGATTTCTCAGCGGGTTCAATTCCAATTCAATCTCCATGGTTTGTTCCGGTGAGCTGACCGTGCCGGTGATTTTGTATGCTTTTTTATCAAAAGCCAGTTCCACTTCGCTTTCGGAGGAAGGAATCTCAATAAGAATTCTTTCTCCTGGCCTAAACCACAATGAAAAAATAGAATCCGTATCCGAATCCAAGGATATCTCCCGATTACTGATTTCCAGATAATAGGTTTTACTGCTTTGGTCTGCCATATCCATCCCATAGATTATCAATTGATTGGGATCGGTCGGATTAACGGACAGGTCAATCTCGGTCAAGGGTGTTCCGTCGAAACTGAAAAGAGAAATGTGGTTTCCTTTAACCGTGCCTTTGGCTGACATTTGGATTTCGAAACTATCGGGTCCGGTTATCAAAAAGCCTGAATTCTTTGAAAAGGATGATTTATTGTGATTCGGTTTGTTTTGATCGGCATAAGCTTTTGCGATCAATTGCTCCAAATAATCCGCTTGGGCGAAGTTTGAAATCTGTTCTTGCCCTTTCGTGATCATAAAATTTTGGATATTCTCAAAGTACGGCGTTTCCCAAAAACCGAACAGTTTGGACATATCCAACGCAGCTTTCAGTCCGTCATAAACGGCTTCGGCATTAAAACTTTGGATCAGGTTAGTGACACCTCCTAAGATGCTGCTGACATCTTCTTCTGAAAAAAAGGAATTTTCCTTCTGATAGGCCGTATTCTGAGCAGCGACAGACAAGGAAGGAATTCCGGCAGCAAGAAAGACTGCAAAGACAAGAATAGCAAGCCATATCTTTTTCATATTTTTTTCCTCTTTGTAATTCACGAAAAAAAGAAAACTTTAGTATTCAATTAATATCACAAATTTATTTTTTATGTTGATCGATTCTCAGGTGGGAAAGATATTCTTTTGCTTCGGCATATTCGGCGAATTGTTTTTCGTAATTGCGGAATTTTGATGTATGTGCATAATTCCGTCCGTTTTTCCGTTTTATTCCCACGAATTTATGAAGCATTTCATGGTACATAACGAAACGGATGACAAAAAGCGGCGTATCGATTTGGTCCAACGCTCGATTCACGATAATCGTATCCGTTCGAAGATTATATGAACCCATCCGCCTTCGATTCTCTTGAGCTGACCACTTTAGAACCGGGCATAATAACTTTGATCCGAAATATTCTTGATTGACCGATGCGAATATTTTATTGAGGTCAAAGAATTTTCCGACCGGACGACCTTTTTTCTTTTTTTCCGGAAGCTCTTTCTGAAAATACTGTCGGATTTGTAATGCGGGTTCCTCATTAAAAGATTTTCGAACCAGACGATATAACTCGGTACGATTTTTATCGGCTAATTTATCTATAAAATCACCGATTTCCGATTCGGGCATTCCGATGAGTGCTTCATGAATTTTCAATGTCGCATCTTGACCGATTTGATTAAAGTCAAAGATCTTTGCGGAAGGATAGACATATATTTTAAGAGTCGCGGTATGAAGTGTTCTTGAGCGTTTGCATGCGGAAAGGATATTTTCAACAAATCGGATATGAATATTGAGATTATATCCAGTCAACAGAAAGATCAACCAATGTTTAAATACAGAAAGGGATGGGCTGTCGGTTCCAGCTTGGTTTTTGAATCCGTCTCCGTGTAAATGATATTCATATTTAAGCATTGTCTGTAAACCGACCAAACACTGAGGAACCAAAGACGCCGATTCGGCATACTCTTGAATCAAGTTTTGGAGGAGAGCGACGTGTCCAGTGACGGATAATTGGTTCAGACCCTTCTTCGGATCGGAAATCGGGTTTCTTTCATTCATCAAATTCCACCTCTATGTCATAGCGGGTACGCCAATCGAACAAAGTATTCATCAATGCGATCATTTTTTGTACAGCCGGTGTGGAAAATTTCTGTTGATAGGTACGCATTTTTTCGGGATTGGGAATCGTCTCGGGATGAAAGATGCCGATCGTCTGCCTGAGCAATGTCAAGTCCCATTGAGTGATGCTTCCGTCGGAGTCAGCCAGATAAAGCTGATTGTCCTGCGTATTGATCCGCATCGCTGATAAAGAAGAAAAAGGATCGTTGCTGTGAATTTCAGCCAAATGTTTGCCGCTGTGCAGCGAACAAACCGCGCATTCTCCGATTTGCGAACCGAAGACGGCAACCTCGCCGGGAATCAATTGAGCGATTGACAGGATCTTTCCGCTAAACCCCGACTCTTGTACGTCCGAAAGTTTCATTTGGCTGTTCAGATTCCAAACAGTTATATGCTGATCAAGGGAAACACAAGTTAATAGCTCGGATGAAGTATCCAATACCGATTGCGGCGGAAACGGATTGATCTCCGCAACGGTTTGCTTTTTTCGAATATCAAAAATGAAAAGGTTTTGATGATCATCCGAAAAAATCAGCCGATTGTTTTCCGGACAAACCGAGGATCGGATTATCTGAAAACCCGGTAATTTGATGTCATCAAGAGGAATTCCCGCCGGATATCCCCAAGCTTGTAAAAAGTTCGGTTGTTCCGTCGCATAAATTCTACGACCGTCGACACTCAAGAACAGGTTTGTAACGGGTGCGGCGGTGGGGGGCAGTTTGTTCAACAGCACGCCCGAAGGAAAACGAAAAATACGAATCACATTGTCCGACCAAGCTGAGGCGAGCGTTTCCGCATTTTCTCCGAAACAAAAGGCTTTCGGACTGAGATTGGGGATTTGAATGGAACCGGAAGATAACGTTCGATCGCCTAGATTCCAGAATCGAATGTCGCCGTTNNTGTTTGATTATAAAATCGACGGACAAACGGAACGGGTATCGAGGGAGGCAGTTCGGAACAGATTTGAATCAATTTCCGAAAAAACTCTCTTTCTTCTTCCGATTGCGGCTTAAAATTTTCTCGTTGTAAGGCGGCGATAACCTCCGGGACCAAAGCCACCGGTGCAATTGGCAGAATCTGCCAGAGCCGTTCCCAGTCGGATTGAGCGATTAATTTGGCAACCCAGCTTTCCCACTGCGAAAAAGAAATCGGACGAAAAACATGCTCGGTCTGAACCGAAAATTCCGAAGTTTCAAGCCATGAGGTGTGACCGGATTTCAAACCGTGTCGGATCAGTCGGTTCCGTAAGAAATCCGATCCTTCCGAAAACGCTTTCCGAATCCATTGATAGTCCAGGTCGTTTTGCTCATATTGTGTCCATTGGTCGCTTAAAAAATAGAACAATGCTTTTCGGTCGGCGCGCGAAGGTTCCAATTGATTGGACAGGCAGGCTCGGAGCAAAGCCGGATCATCATAGCGCAGAAATAGATCTGCGATCAACCTTTGTGCGTCTACCGATTGTCCGAGTAATTGTCGAATGAGCAATTCTTTTTCGGTTTCAGAGAAATAAGGGAATTCCGATTGTATCTTTTCCCATGCGGAAGTTTCCGCCTTCGGGTCTTGCAAAAACTCGACAATGTTCCCCCAATTCGGTAACATAATACGCGCGATTCTCTGCATTTCCTGTCGGACACTGCGTGGAGCGGCTAAATAGAAACGGGTTAATTCATTCAAAGTTGGATCGATTCGCAGCAGATTGTTTTTATTTTTCAGAAAAAAGTATTTTGCGCTTTCAAAATCGATGGACGGCGAAGACAAATCACATTCTTCCAAAATTTTCAGTGCGGCGGGATTCAATTCGACGGTAGCCAACTGAAAAAGTGCGTCGCGGCNNTGCACATTGGATTTCCTAAAAGAGCGGCTTCCTTAAGTGCTTCCAAAGCCGATTTACGGAAACGTTCCGCCGCGGCATGCGATACGATTTCTTTTAAGGCGGATACAGCGGCTTCTGTTTTCGAATCCGGATTCTCACGAATATCTTGTGAGAGACTTGCAATCGCCCCGGTACAGGCGAATTGATAGAGCTGATCCGTAGGAAATCCCTGCGGAACGACCGGGGATTTTAGCAGTTCCAGATAATTCCGGTAAATCTTTGATGAATCCATTTAGACCGTACGACGAACCACCAAATGAATTTGATTTTTTTCACTCATGTCTTCGTGGGATATCTCGAATCCTTGCTTATCGAGTTCGGATTTGAGGTACAGGTAAGTGTATTTTTGCACCAGCTGATTGCGAAAAGTATTCCGATCCGTCAGGACTTTGAACCAATCCGCCACTATTTGATAACCGTTTTTGCTCTCCCGAAAACCGATTGGAGCCGAATAAGGGATTTCTATCAGGAAATCGACCTTTTTTTTCCGATTATTTGCCTGAACGGATAAATTATCCCCCTCGACGATCTGATAACCAAGCTCTTTCAACGCCTGGATCAGGAATTCGCGATTTTGCAGGTGCGTTTTTATAACAGAGATGTGGGACATGATTCGTTCTTCGGCGGTTGATCCAATTCGATCTGAATCGGAACAAACTGGCTTTCGGCGGTAGAGGTATCGCGGAACGAGGCCGATTGTGCCCTTCCTTCCCGCAGCCACAGACGTAACCGCTCGATATTTTCTCTCTGTGAAACCGAAATCGGAACCTGGCGTTTCAATGCCGCCAAAATATCTTCCGTTGTGAATTCGCGTTCCCCATCGTTGAAAGCGATATACATGGCGTCAATAATCGCTTGTTCGATTTCCGATCCCACATATCCTTCGGAGGCTTTTGCCAATCGATCCAGATCAAAAGCTTCGGGTAGCCTTTTGCGCTTCAGAATATGCACCATCAATATCTCGCGGCGTTCCGCTTCGGTGGGCAAATCCAAGAAAAAGATTTCATCAAACCGTCCGCGTCGCAACAATTCCGGCGGAAGAGTTGAAATATCATTCGCTGTCGCGACCACAAAAACCGGTGACTTCTTTTCTTGCATCCAAGTCAGAATGGTACCGAAAACACGGGTACTGGTTCCCGAATCCAAGCCGCCGTGCGCGAGCGCTTTTTCCAATTCATCAATCCAGAGAATACAGGGCGCAATCAATTCGACCAATTCTAGCGCTCTGCGGACCCGTTCTTCTGATTCGCCGACCAGGCTACCGAATAAAGCTCCGACATCCAAACGCAGCAACGGTAAATGCCACAGTTTCCCGATCATTTTTGCGGTCAGGCTTTTTCCGGTGCCCGGAATTCCGATTAACGCGATCCCTTTTGGAGCGGGCAAACCGTATTCACGAGCTTCCGAACCGAACGCTTTTTCGCGCGAATTCAGCCATTTTTTTAATTCACCCAATCCGCCGACGTTTTCGGGAGATTCATCCGAATCCGTATATTCCAGCGCTTCGATTTCTCGGATGATCTGTTTTTTCTCTTGGCTGACAAAATCAATGTCTTCCTCGCTCAGATAGCCG
>DCTP01000085.1:188-3718 GCA_002329625.1 Leptolinea sp. UBA1437 | reverse complement strand
AGCTTCTCTTTTCCGGCTTCACTTAATCGGAGAACCACCCCCGGTGTTAACTGAAGTTTGTTCAACACTTCTTCCAATTGAGCGAGATTGGGTAAGGGATAATCCAAGATAACGCTTTCATCCAACAATTCCACCGGAATTCTCGCAGAGGCAGCGGTGATTACAATGGATTTCTTTGTAAATTTGAGCTGTTCCGCGAGCGTCCGTAATTTTCGTTTTACGGTTGTATTTTCCCAAAATTCATTGAAATCTTTCAGAATATAAAGGAAAGGTTGTCGGGCATCAGCTTTTTCAATTTGTTCCAAAGCGGTTAGCGGGTCTCTGCCTCCGGCAGGCAAAAGGTCGCCATAGACGGATTGAAACCCATCCGCGATATCCCAAGACACGCAAGATCGCCCCGTATTCAGACAGAGCGTTTTTAATTCTTCCAGAATCCGTTCTTCCTCAGCGGAAATAACGATCATTAATGTCGCCTTTGCGCGCAGATAAAGGTCAATCTCATTTAAAAATTCCATGAAAAAAATTATACTATAGGGACGAAAGCGGGATAAAACCGACCGTCATTGAAGTGAAGTGACCAATCCGATAAAGGTGATAGAAATTCAAGTACAATTCAGCCTATGAACAATGATCTGAGTCAAATGCCCATCATTCAGATTGAGGGGGCTGATCTGGGATACCGGACGGATGCGGAGCCGGCATTGAAGGATATTACAATCAGTTTTTACCCGGGTGATATGGTGGCTGTGATCGGTCCGAATGGTGCCGGGAAATCGACGATGATGAAGTCCATCGTCGGATTGATCCCACCGTTGAAAGGGGAGATCAATGTCCACGGAAAATTGCATGGTGCGCACCCCGATTGTGTTTCCTATATTCCGCAGCGCGAGTCAATCGATTGGAATTATCCGATCACGGTTCGGGAAGTCGTCATGATGGGCCGATATGGGAAGATCCCTTTTTATAAGAATCCTTCCGAAAAAGATCGGAAGACGGTTGAGGACGCCTTGAAGCGGATGGAAATCACCGCATTGGCGGATCGGAAAATTCGGGATTGTTCCGGAGGACAGCAGCAGCGTGTCTTTTTGGCACGATCGCTGGCGCAGGAACCTCATATTCTGTTGATGGACGAACCATTTAATGCCGTGGATTTGGCAACCGAGAAAATTATTTTGGATAATTTGCGTGTTTTTAAAGAGCGCCACGTGACCACGTTGGTTGCTACTCATGATCTTTCGCTCGTTTCGGAAAATTTTGAAAAAGTGTTGTTGCTGAATAAACGGATCATCGCTTACGGAAACAGAGAAGAAGTCCTGACCGATAAAAAGCTGCAACTCGCTTATGGAAAGAAAGCGATCTATTTCTAAGGGATTACGATGGCAGTTTTACTGGAACCGTTCCAATATGATTTTATGCTGCGAAGCTTTGCTGCCGCGATTATGGTCGGCATTGTTTGTTCCGTAATCGGGACCTATATGGTGGTGCGATCAATGGCTTTTTTGGGGGATGCTTTAGCCCATGCGGTGCTGCCGGGAGTAGCGGTGGCTTATATCTTCGGCGGTAATATTACGTTGGGCGCCATGATCGCTTCGATTGTGGTTGCAATTGGAATTTCGGTATTGTCGGATCAGGAAGAAATCAAAGAGGATACCGCGATCGGGATTTTCTTTACCGCGGCGCTGGCATTGGGAATCGCTTTGATCAGTACCATTCGAACCTATGCAGTGGACCTGACGCATGTTTTGTTTGGAAATGTGTTGGGAGTTACAACCGATGATATCCGTTTTATCCTGATTACTGGCGCTATCGTTCTGCTCGCCGTAACCGTTTTCTATCGTTTTTTTCAGGTTGTCACATTTGATCCGGTCATGGCAAAGACGCTGCGATGGAATGTCAAATTGATTCGAACCGGATTGCTTGTTTTGATCGCATGCACCATTACGATTTCCATCAACACGGTTGGCTCGGGGTTGGTCACTGCCATGCTGATTACTCCGGCGGCAACGGCGTTGATGTTTACCAAGAAACTTTATACCACCATGCTGGCGGCGGCTGGGATTGGTGCGTTATCCGGATTTTCGGGGCTTTATCTGAGTTATTTTCTCAATATCAGTTCCGGCGCCGCGATTGTCTTGGTTGCCACCCTCTTTTTCATCATCGTTTATTTTTATCGAAAACTGTTTCCTTATCGCAATAAGAAGATCGAAGCCTGAACCCGAACGGTTGATCGTTTTCTTCATGATTCCGGATCGATCCAACCCATGGATTTGGTGACGGCTTTTTTCCAGCGGGTGCATAGTTTGGCTTTCTTTTCGGGTTCGATTTGCGGTTTCCATTCTCGATCCGCAGCCCATTTGCTTTTCAGTTCATCCAACGAATGCCAATAACCGATTTCCAATCCCGCTCCGTAAGCCGCGCCCAAAGCCGTTGTCTCCCGAATGACCGGTCGGACGATCGGTACTTCCAGAATATCCGCCTGAAATTGCATCAGTAATTCGTTGACGGTCATTCCGCCATCAACTTTCAGCATATTCAAATCCACTCCTGAATCTTTTTTCATTGCTTCCACAACCTCCATGGTTTGGAAAGCCGTGGCTTCCAGAACCGCTCGGGCTAAATGTCCGCGGTTGGAAAATCGAGTCAGTCCGGCGATGATTCCGCGGGCATCACTGCGCCAGTACGGGGCAAACAAACCGGAAAAAGCGGGAACGATATAAACATCGCCGTTGTCCGGGACTTCCCGTGCCAAAGCTTCGATTTCTGCGGACGAGTTGATCATCTTCAGATTATCCCGCATCCACTGCACCAAGGATCCGGCATTGGCAACCGAACCTTCCAGACAATAAACCGGAGGGCGGTCTTCGATTTTAAAACCGACGGTAGTGATCAATCCGTTTTTGCTTTCCACCGGGACGGATCCAGTGTTGAGCAGCAGAAAACAGCCGGTTCCGTACGTATTTTTCCCTTCGCCGGCGCTGAAACAGGTCTGACCAAACAGAGCGGCTTGCTGGTCGCCGAAAACACCGCTGATGGGAATGACAGCACCATTTTTATGATAAGCGCCGAAATAACCGGAAGACGGTTTGATCTCCGGTAGAATTTGAACCGGAATGTCCAACTCTTCCAGGATTTCGCTATCCCAAGAAAGCGTTTTCAGGTTCATCAACATCGTCCGAGAAGCGTTGGTGACATCGGTGTAATGTTTGCCGCCGGTTATTCCACCGGTCATATTCCAGATTAACCAGGAATCGATTGTCCCGAACATTAAATTTCCGCGCAAAGCTTCCTCATAAAGACCGTCAACCTGATCAAAAAGCCAGCGTAATTTAATCCCCGAAAAATAGACTGAAATCGGCAATCCTGTTTTCTCACGAAACCGATCCTGACCGCCATGCCTGCGAGATAACACATCACAGAGAGCGGCGGTGCGGGTATCCTGCCAAACGATGGCGTTCTGATAAGGGATTCCGGTATATCGATTCCAAACCACGGTTGTTTCACGTTGGTTGGTAATGCCGATCGCGGCGATA
>DCTP01000085.1:0-161 GCA_002329625.1 Leptolinea sp. UBA1437 | reverse complement strand
ACGTTCCGGAGAATTTGAATCGGATTGTGTTCCACCCAACCGGGTTTTGGCAGAATTTGGTCATGTTCCATTTGGTCGTTCGAAACGATCTCTCCGGCTTGATTAAACAGAATACAGCGACTGCTGGTAGTGCCTTGGTCGATTGCTGCAATATATTTCGT
>DCTP01000113.1:55712-67474 GCA_002329625.1 Leptolinea sp. UBA1437 | reverse complement strand
TGCCATCGCTCAGCAACAAACAGAACAGGCAAATAACGATGCTATCGCCCAGCAGCAAACCGCTGATGCAATTCAAGCGCAAAATCTGCAGGAAACAATAGTTCAGCAAACTTTAGAGCAAGCAATGGCTGTTCCGACAGCTACTCCTCCGGTACCTACGCCGACTACCCCTTCTTTTACCGGTATTAATGAAGAAGAATTAAAAAATCTTGCTGCGCTTTTTTATAAGATGACCGAAACCGGACAGAAAGAATCAAATTGGTTTAAAAGTTACGAGCCTTGTACTTGGGAAGGTATCACCTGCAATGAAAACGGATTTGTCACCGGTCTTGTTTTTGACAAAGTCAATTATTTTTGTTCGATACCGCTTGAAGTAACACAATTTTCGCAGCTGAAAGAATTAAAAATGACCAATATGAATCTGCGCGGTACGATCCCGAGTAATTTGTTTGCAATGCCGAATATTGAAGTCATCGATCTTTCGCATAACTTGCTGACCGGATCGCTGCCAGATTTTATTAACTCTCCCAATCTGAAAATATTGATATTGACCGACAATAAACTTGCCGACGAGAAAATGCAGGATCAGCTTAAAGATCAAAAAGGAGATACCTGTCCGACTGTCGATAAAGAATTGTCTGCTTTAAGAACAGATCCGAATCCGGGATTAGACGGCACCATTCCGGAATCTTGGGCGAATTTCACGCAACTGCAAATTTTGGATCTTTCCGGTAATACATTATCGGGAGAGATTCCTGCGAAAATAGCAAATTTAACCTCACTGGAGTCATTAAATCTGTCCGATAATGAAACGTTGGTGGTCACCGATCCGGTTCTGGCTCAGATGCTTCAGACATTTCCGCCAGAGAATCTGAATTCGGTCGTTTTGAAATTGCCGGCAGTCAAGACCGTAACATTTACCGCAACCGCCACCGAAACCGAAACCGTTACTCCTACCGTTACATTAACTCCCATGCCGCCGACCGGCACATTTACATCGATACCGACTCTAACCGTAACCAACACTTTTACCGCCGTTCCGACCGGCACATTTACATCGTTGCCGACTCTAACCGTAACCAATACTTTTACCGCCGTTCCGACGGCAACCGTTCGTCCCGCTTCGCCGACTCCATGGCCATCTCCGACTCCTTATCAAATTATTATTGTCGTTGTCACGGCAACGCCTAAACCGACCACGCCGGTTTGGATTACATCAACACCGATTCGTTGGGTGACGGCAACTCCTATTTATTGGTATACGGCGACACCATATTGGATTTATCGGACAGCGACACCCATTCCTTATGTGCCGCCGACATGGAACTATCCGACAGCCTATACCTATCCGACGAAAAGCGGCGGAAATACCTATCCGATTTGGACCCCTTATGCTCCGAAAGCCTCAAGCACTCCGAAACCAACCGTGAACCCGGCTTCTTTATTCGAATTTACTTATGTTACGGAAAAGATGTCGGCGGATAAGATTCCGGTGAAATGGAACTACACCGGTATGAAAGAGTATATGATCAATTATTTGACTGCGGATCGCACTTTATATCCCGGATTTGCGATGGAATGGACAGAAGCTTCGAAAGTGTGTAATGCCTCTACGTGTACTTTCGAAATAAAATCAATTCCCGATCAACTTTTGAAACAGGGTTCATTCTATATACAACTTCAGGCGAAAGATTCAAACGGAAGAATTTATCAAAGCGATCCGATCGGTTTGCAGGTGGCCGGACAAACAACGCCNNCAAGAACCTGAAAAGAAGCCGAATTTTATCGTAAGATTCTTCCGATGGCTGTTCGGACCGATTATTCGATTATTCGGCGGCAAATAAGGGATGGATTTTTTCGTCTATCTCTCGAAATTCCTGCCAACGCTGGTATATCCGGCTGGTATTTTGTTTATCAGCCTAATTCTGGCGTTGGCTTTTTCCAAACATCCCAAATGGCAGAAAAGAATGGTCATTTTTGCATTAATTGTGCTATTTGTATGCGGAAATCCCTTTCCTACGGCGCTATTAACCAGAAATCTCGAGAACAGTTTTTCTCCTTTTGATGGTACCCAAAAAGCGAAGGTCATTGTTGTGCTGGGCGGAGGAACGGAATCCAAGGAATATCCGCGCCAAACAGTTGAAATCAGCGGTGCCGGCGATCGGATTCTTTATGCTGCAGATCTTTGGAAAGAAGGATATGCGGAATATTTGTTATTCGGCGGAGCTTATTATGAATTATTATCAGGCGAAAAACGATCGGTCGCTTCGGATATGGCAGAGGTGGCGGAATCGTTGGGAATTCCGAAAGATAAAATAATTTTACAAGAAAAATCACTGAACACTTATGAGGAAGCGGTAGAAGATGCCGCTGTTCTGAAAAAAATGAATGTGGATGAAGTAATCTTGGTGACTTCCGCCACTCATATGCGACGAGCGGTTGGTTGCTTTGAAGCTCAAGGGTTGAAGGTGATTCCGGCTGCCACCGATTATGGATATACCGATAAATCGTGGGAAAACCTGATGACGATCAATTGGGAGAAACTATATACTTACATTATTCCTCAATCTTCTAATATGAGTTCTCTCGAGACGTCATTGAAAGAATATATCGGGATTTTCGTTTATCGTCTCAGAGGCTGGATGGAGTGATGATAAAAACGTCTTTATTCCTGTGACAGAACAGTTTCTGAATCAATCATTTACGAAAACACGAAATTCCTGTTTTATCCCTCGGCACTGAAAAGAACTGCCTGTGGAACAAATCCTATTGTTCATCATTTTGTAATAGAAATCATCTTAACTTTTTAAAAAAGATTATTATCAAAAAATTCTTACATCATTCTGAATTAAAAAATGTGTATGCCGAAAGGCGTTTAATTTATAAATATCGGAGGAAAGCTATGAAACAGTTTCGGACTGCGTTAATCATTATGATTACCTTTATTGTTTTCTTTTCAACGGCATCTTTGGTCGCTGCTGATGAAACCGGCTATTTACGTGTAGCGTATCCAAGCACATCTCTTTCAACGATTGATCAGGCATTGGTCAGCGATAATAGCCAATATGTCGAATCGATGAATGTCGGTGTCCTGAGGCAAAATGAATTCTCGGGAGCCTTGGAATTCGGTATGGCTACCGATCAACAAATGTCGGAAGATGGAACGGTTTTCACCTATAAATTGTTAGAGAATGTTCCCTGGGTACGATACAATCCGGCTACGGATCAAGTGGAAAAGGTATTGGATTGTGACGGAAATGTAAGAATGGTAAAAGCTCAGGATTTTGTCTATGCAGTTGAAAGAGTGCTACGCCCTTCCACTGCTGCGGACTACGCTTATATCCTGAGCCTGATCAAAGGGGCGGAAGAATATAATACGGCTCCCGAAGGAACCGTTTCTTTTGATACGGTAGGGGGGAAAGCGTTAGACGATTATACGATCCAATACACGTTCAAAGATCCGGGAGTATTTAATATCAACATTCTTTCGATGTGGATGATTATGGCTCAACCTTCATGGATTATAGAGGGAGATGCCTGTAACGAGAAACTGGGAGAAAAATGGGTGGAAACTGGCAATTATCAAAGTTACGGACCTTTTACACTAAAAGAATGGGTTCATGATTCCAATCTGACTTTGATAAAAAATCCCTATTGGCCTGGAACCGAATCGGTTCCTCAAGCAAAATTGCCCGGTGTTCATATCGCGATTTTGGAAGATTCAGCTGCTTTGGCTGAATTTGAAGCCGGCAATATGGATGTGGCAAAGGTCCCGATTTCGGATTATGATCGAATCATTTCAGACCCCGTGCTATCAAAGATGGCGGTTGAAGTTCCGGGTGATATCGGTACAGAATTTTTGACACTTAATCCGACAGTTCCGCCGACCGATGATGTTCGTGTTCGGAAAGCGTTGAGCATGTCTATTGATAAGCAGGCTATTGTAAAAACATTAAAAACCGGTAAAGTCGCTAAGATTTTTATCCATCCGGCATTATCGGGTGCACCTCATGAAGAAGATTTCCCGGAACTCGGAATCGATTATGATCCTGAAGGGGCAAAACAAATCATTCAATCATATTGTGACGAAAAAGGAATCGAACCGAAGGATATTACGATCAGTTTTATTTATCCAACGCGTGAAGATCTCAAAATCTATGTGGAAGCCATTCAATTCATGTGGGAAAATACATTGGGAATTAATGTAAATCTAAAAAATACAGAATGGGATGTATTCAAAGTGGAGCGCATGGAAAGCAAAGAAAACGTTTATCGCTCAACGTGGACAAATGACTATATGGATGCCAATAATTTCACGGCAGATATGTTCTTGTGCGGAGCGACGATTCAGAAAATTGCTGATTGGCCTTCCAAGGATTGTACGGATGTCAGTAATCCCGCTTATCAGGATTATGCTCAAACCGTTATTGCTGCCGGGAAAGAGACCGATCCGGCAAAACGGGCTGCCCTTTACGCTCATTCGGAAAAAATAATTGTCTCACAAGAAGTTATTATCATTCCGGTTTATTATTACACCGGCTTGGAATTACGAAATCCGAAACTGGTGGCAACCGTTTCGAATACCGGTAATAATCGCTGGGAGATNNAATGGGAATTTAAAGAAGATTAAACCTAATCTCCAATCGGATGAACCGAAGATCGATTTTCGCTGAATTTTCGCCGTTCCCTTTCTCTTCAGATAAAAAAAGAACCGCTTTCATAAATAGGAAGCGGTTCCTTTTTTCTTAATTTTATTCCTCTTTATTCTTGATTAAATCAACGAAGTTCAGCGGTGAATTTGATCGTAATTCAACCAGCCCCTTGTTGCTCAAATGGAGTTCTTCGATCACAATGAGTCCCAAAAGGCTTAATGTCATTTCAATCGATTCATACAAAGCCCCGGCTTTTTTCAGAGCATTTTCTACAGCCTCGATTTTCCTAGCGACGATATCGATCGGTTCCAAAGACATTAAACCTGCGAGCGGCAATTCAATTTTGGCAGCCAAATCCCCATCCACTACGATTGNNGTTGCGATTCCGCCGTCGGATTTAATGACTTCATTGGCAGCCAAAGCCATTGCGGAGTCACCGGTTCCGACTACCAGAAGGTTATGACAATCGTGAGAGACGGTTGAAGCATATGCACAATTTGCATTGAATTTCGTCCCTGCGACAAATCCGTAACCGCGACTGTTACTTACTCCCTCTTTCGGAGAATGGCGATAAAAGATAAAAGCTTTGGCTAAATCCCGTGACACATCCGATTCAAGCATTCCATTAATCGGATGCATCTTTTTTGTTTTTTCAATTGTATTCACCATTCCCGATTGAATTTCGATTGCTCGAATNNTTGACCGGTTCATCCGTATTTGCCGGAATTCGGAAGTCTTCCGGTTTGAGCAAGTTTAAGTGAACTGTTTTTATGGAATATTCCGGGTAATGATACGGTTCGAGTTCGACGGTTAGAATCCCATTTTTTGCCACCAAAACCCCGTCACTATATACTTCGTCGATTACGAATTCCGCCAAATCGCTGACGATAAGAATATCTGCTGCCCGACTCGGTGAAATCGAACCGATCCAGCGGGCTTTTTCCAGTAATTGAGCGGCATTTAATGTAGCCATTTGAATGGCGATCACCGGAGGAACACCGTTCTTGATTGCCATCCGCACAGCCCGATCCATTTGTCCTTCCCGGATAATCGTTGCGGCATTGACATCATCCGTACAGATTGTCAGATAGCGGGTATCTAAGCCCGGATTTTCTGTGTATGCTTTGATGGTATTTGGCAAATCCAACCAGGCGGATCCGTAACGTAGCTGACTGTAAAATCCCAGTTCGGAGCGTTTCATTACCGCATCAGCCGTTGTTGCTTCATGGCAACAGGAGATTCCGGTTGCGGCAAAAGCATTTAGTCCCTGATCGATTTCATTACTGGAGTAGTGACCGGTCAGGATGACACCGGCATCAAGAGAAGCTTTGATAATTGAATGCACATGTTCGTCTCCATGGATTACACCCGGAAAATTCATTTGTTCGCCTTGTAACTGCGCCCAACCTTTGGAATAGGCTGTAGTGACATCATCGGCGTTTATCTCCGCTCCGGCATTTTCAAAACCCATTACTGACGGCACACATACCGGCATTGCTAAGAGGAATTTAATCGGTAATCCCTTTGCCGAATTGTGGAATAATTCCACAGCTTTCAATCCCAATACATTTACAATCTCATGATTATCCGGACAAATAGTCGTAGTACCGTGAGGCAATATTCCCTCTACAAAATGGCGGGGATCCATCATTGAACTTTCAATATGAACATGGCTGTCGATCAAACCGGGAACCAAATAACGGCCTTTGGCATCCACAATGTGGGTATTTTCATCCGCCATAATTTTATTTTCGGTATCTTGACCTACATAAGCGATAAAACCATGCTTTACGACGACATCTATATTATTTTGAACGATGCCGAGATTCACATTAACCAATTTTCCGTTCCGAATAATTAGATCGGCTGGAGCTTTACCCATTGCGACATTTACCAGATCAATCGTAACGTCCGCAAGTTTTTTTGGTTGATGGATATAATATGCCATAAAAACCTATTTTCCTCTCTGCCCACGAGAATAGGGTTGCCCCAATGCAGCTGGTGCGCCGATCCTTTTTCTGCGGGCTTCGTTTGCGCCGATAATCATCACAATCAAGGTAAATAAATAAGGGATCATTTCGAGGAAGAAAGTCAGGTTCGGATTGGCAAAAAATGGATTTTTGATACCACCGAAAAGGGTTTCCGGAATCTTGAGGTTTAAAATAACCCGTGAAAGCAACCCGAAGAAATAAGCACCCATGGCGCCACGGATTGGCTGCCATTGTGAGAAGATAACCAACCCGACACAAATCCATCCTTTGCCATTTGTTGTTAATTCGGAGAACCATCCCGGATAAATTGCCACGCTGATAGATACTCCTCCCAGTCCGGCAAGTGCCGCGCCCAGTATCGTATAAAGATAACGAAGCTTATTGACGCTGACGCCCATCGAATCCGCTGCCTCCGGATTTTCACCGATTGCCCGTAGATGCATTCCCGGGCGGGTTTTAAATAAATACCAGTTTGCGATGGGAATCATTATCAAACCGATATAAACTAAAACATTTTGTTTTGTCAGGATATATAGCGCCTCACTGACAGCGGAACCATTGCTTAATGCCGGGAATGTTATCGTAGGGAGAAGATTTACTTTCCCGATTAAATTCGACAGGTTGGCACCCAAAACCATGCTGACGCCGGTTCCAACGAAGTTAATTGCCAATCCGCTAACCACCTGATCTGCCTTTAGTGTGACACAGATAAATGCATGTAAAACACCGAGAACGGCTGCAGCCAAGATACCGGCAAGCAGACCGACCCATGGATTCCCGGTTTGTGCGGCAACTTTATAACCGATTGTCGCACCGAGTAACATATAACCTTCGATTGCTAAATTCATAACTCCCGAGCGTTCGGTAAAAATTCCGCCGAGCATTCCGAAAAGGAGAATAGTACCACCGGCAAGTGCAGAAGCTAAAATTTGAAATATTTCCATAAAATCCTCTATTCTTCCGCGAATGCTGAAATGCGTGAAATTCGAATGCGATAGTGTAAAAAGAAGTCAAAAGAAATTAAGCATACGAGAATAATGCCCTGAATCATTTTCGGAATTCCGGAGGGCTGAATTTCCCGCCCAGCAATAATTAACCCACCGAAAAATATCGAAACCGGAATTGTCATCAACGGATTTAGTTTTGACAACCATGCGATAATTACGCCGGTGTAACCGTATCCGGGAGAAATGGATCCCTGAAAACGTTTTACAACGCCGGAGATTTCGGAGGCTCCAGCTAAGCCGGCGATGGCACCGGAAAGCGCCATAACCAGAATGGTGTTGCGCATAATATTGATGCCCGCATATTTGGCTGCGTTTGGATTGTCGCCGGTTAATTTTATTTCGTAACCCCATTTGCTTTTATATATGACAAAGTACATAATGATTGCTGTTACAAGCGCAAAAATAATGCCCAGATGTAATGCCATTCCCTGTAACGCTTTGATATTGTATTTCTTAGCGATATCCGAAAGACGGAGTAAAAGTGCTTCCTTCGGAAACTTCTCAGACATTTGAAATCCTTGATAGGACCATTTCCCAAAGAGGAAGAAATTATTCCAAGCTACCGCAACATAGTTCAGCATTAAAGTCGAAATAATTTCGTTTACACCCAGCTTTGCCTTCAAATATCCCGGGATAAAACCCCACAACGCTCCAAAAATCATTCCCGAAAGCATCATTGTGGGAATATAGACCCAAGAGGAAGATCCTTTTGGAACGATCGGTGCTAAGACGACTAGACTTGCACCGAAAGCACCCAAAAAGAATTGACCTTCGGCACCGATGTTCCATATTTTCATATGAAATGCTAATGAACAGGCAACGCCGCAGAAAATCAGCGGAATGGCTTTGGTGAGAGAATCCGAGAAAGCAAACCAAGTTCCGAAAGCGGCTTTCCACATACGGGAATAGGTATAGATCGGATCACCGCCGACCAGAGCAATCAGGATGCCCGCTATCGCAAAAGCGACAACGAGTGCTAAAACCGTTAATAAAGGAGAGAGCCATTTTGGCGGTTCATCGGATCGTTCTTCAACCTGTAACCGGAAATGGAATCCCTTTCTTTTTTGTTGAATGACTGCCTGTTTTTCCATTTATGCTTTTTCCCCTTCTGTCACTTCTGTTTTTTCTTCCGGAATATCTTCCAATCTGGTACCGGTCATCATCAGACCGATTTTCCGAATATCTCCATCATGTACTTCACCCATAATTTGGCCTTCATACATAACGTAAATACGATCGCTCAAACTAACCAATTCCTCCAGCTCTTCGGAGATTAATAGAACGCCACCTCCGGATTCTCGTTGCTTGAGCAACATTCTCTGAATTCCTTCGATGGCTCCGACATCCAAACCACGGGTCGGTTGAACCGCGATTAAAAGTGACTTCATATTGGAAAGTTCTCGCGCTAAAATAACCCGTTGCAAATTTCCTCCGGAAAGAAGCCTTACTGGTGTATCGATCGACGGAACAATGATATCGTACTCGTCTTTTAAACTTTCAGCGTAAGCTCTGGCAGCGCCTTCGTCCATGCCGATTCCTTTACTGATCGGGCACTGATCATAGTTTTTCATAATTAAGTTATCCACAACACTCAAGTTGGGAGCAGTCCCCACATGATGGCGATCTTCGGGAATGTAGGCGATTCCTTCTTCAATCGCTTTCTTAATAGGTACTTTTGTCAGATCCAAATCTTTGGAGCGGATAGACCCGCTTTGAATTTTCCGTAAACCAGCGATAACCTCAGCCAATTCACGTTGACCGTTTCCCGCAACACCTGCGATTCCGACAATTTCACCGGCACAAACTTGCAAGGAAACTCCTTTCAACGCAGGCAATCCTTTATCATTTTCGGCATAAACATTTTCCACGATAAGAACCGGTTCGCCGGCATGGCAAGCTGATTTATCGATATTGAAAATCACTTCACGACCAACCATCAAAGATGCCAACTCTTCTTTCGTAACACCTTCGATTGGCATATCGGCGGCTGTTACTTTACCACGTCGTAAAACCGTAACTCGATCGGCAATTTCAAGAATTTCATTCAATTTGTGACTAATAAAAATAATCGATTTCCCTTTTTCCGTCATGGATCTTAAGGTGTTGAATAATACATCAATTTCTTGAGGCGCAAGAACAGCGGTGGGTTCATCCATAATCAGAATATCGCATCCGCGATAAAGCATTTTCAAAATTTCCACTCTCTGTTGTTCTCCAACCGACAACTGCCAGATATATGCTGTAGGATCAACAATCAAATTGTTTTCAATTCCAAGTTGCCGGATGATTTCGTCGTATTTACTCAGATTCATGATGAATTTGGGTTCATCCAATCCTAAGAGAATATTTTCGGTTACCGTTTGAGTCGGAACAAGCATAAAGTGCTGATGGATCATTCCAATTCCGGCTTTGATTGCATCACGTGGGGATCTGAATCTGACCTGTTGTCCTTTTACATAAATTTCTCCGGAGTTCGGTTCATACAGACCGGCAAGAATATTCATCAGGGTACTTTTCCCGGCGCCGTTTTCTCCCAACAGGGCATGGATTTCCCCCTTTCTAAGATGAAAATCAACATTATCATTTGCTGTCAGCCCGGGGAACTTCTTGGTGATTTTTTTCATCTCAACGACAAATGGACTATCATCGGACATATGCAGGCTCCATTTCTTAAGGGAATTTAGTTTTTATTTTTTGTGAGTGAACTGATTCGTTGTTTAAAATGGTTTTCCAGCATATTCATTTTGAAAAATCATTTCAAACAGCGAATTGATTGAGGAGCCCCTTCTCGTACAGAATTACGAGAAGGGGCTCCTTCTGATTAATAGTGTCTACGGAAGTTCGGCAATAATTCCTTCATTCCAGTAGTGCATACCGTATTTACAACCAGTTGTGGAGCAATCAAAGGTATCCAGATCGGCATCTTCCATCTTTTCGCCTTCCGGAACCACGACGTTCCCTTGGTTGTCAATGATCGGGCCGCTGAACAGATCAAAACGAGTCCATTTTCCGGCTTCGATATCGGCGATATAATCACGGACGAATGTCAGTACTTCTTCCGGCATGTCCTTTAAGCCTTCTGTTAATTCCTCACCTTCCATGAATCCATAGAGTCCTAGACCTTTCTCATCTCCATCGAAATAGTGGCGTCCCGGGGTATAAGTACCGTCGCGTAACCCTTCGACAATGGAGGCATAAACCGGACCCCAGTTCCAATATGGCAGAGTGAGGCATCGTTTGGATGTGCAGGAGCCTTTCCAATCATATGGGATTCCCCATTTTCCTTTTCCCTCTTTATAGGATTCGGCAACGATTGCTGGAGCCGGTGTGTCAGCGCCGGTGAATACAATATAGGCACCGGCATCAAACAATGCTTTTGCGGCTTCCTGTTCAACAACCGGATCATGCCAACTGTTGATCGGGGTGACAATCATCTTGCATTCTGGGCAGGTTTTTTTCACGCCCATCATGAAAGCGTTCCCTAAGCGAAGCTCTTCCGGAATCGGGAATGTATACATATAACCGACGGTGTCTTCTCCGTCCATCTTGCATCGCTGACCACTTAAATATCCCGCAAGGAATTTCATATGTTCCATTGCGCCCATCAGGTTACCGAAATTGGTGTTGTTGGTCTTATAGCCGGAAATATGAATGAAATAGGTGTCCGGAAAGTCTTCGGCAACAGCTTCCATTGGGTCCATAAATCCGAAGGATGTACCAAAGATCACATTGAAGCCTTTGGCTGCAAGGCTGCGGAAGACCTGTTCCGATTCTGTTCCTTCAGGGATATTCTCGACATAAACCACATTTACGTTGTCGACGTTATCACTGACGTATTTGGCACCGTCATAATGCGCTTGTGACCAACCTCCATCATTGATCGGGCCGATCAAAACAAATGCGACATTCCATTTGCCTTCAACGATTTCCGGAATCTGGAAATCCTGGGCAAGTACCGGGACGACAGCAAGCAGCAAAGCTGTCAATACGAATAATATAGATACTTTTCGAGACATTTTTTCTCCTTTACAGAAATATATTTTGATTCTTCTAACATAGAGACTGTATGAAAAATACTATTTATATTATAAGGTACTTAGTGTGCTAAATCG
>DCTP01000113.1:53201-55705 GCA_002329625.1 Leptolinea sp. UBA1437 | reverse complement strand
TCAGTCTCATAATCTGATTATATAAAATGACCTCAAAAAAAGCAATAAAATGTCAGACAATAAACCCAATTATGTGTAATTCGTCTTATTTAAAATATGCTAAATGTAAATATAATATTAAATTACTCGGAAATTTGTCGGCGAAAAATGTATGCACAATTAATACTTATAAATTAAGTATTAATGAAATATGAAATAGGTGCTCGATTGATAAGAGTAAATTGCGGGAAATTGCTCCATGAATAAGGTAAAATATTATGCTTCCTATCTTGATATTAATTTAGATGCTATTCAACATAATTGTCGAATTTGCGCAAATAAGTTCAGGGTTCCGATTATGGCGGTTGTAAAAGCGGATGCTTATGGATTCGGTGCGTTGCCGGTGGCGAAAGCTTGTGCTAAGGCGGGCGTTGAATCTTTTGCGGTCGCCAGAATTCAAGAAGGAATCGAATTGAGGGAAGGGGGCATTCGGCAGGATATTTTGGTATTTTCTCTCCAAGATGAAGATGAAATGCAGACCGCTGTCCGTTACGGGCTGACGATTTCTCTCAACCGTTTCGATCAGATTGAACCAATTGCGAAACTCAAAAGAGAATCGGGTATTTCTCCGAAGGCGCATTTAAAAATTGATACGGGGATGAGTCGTTTTGGCTTTTTACCGGAAGAATTGCCGGAATTGATTCGAATTTTAAGAGAAAATCAGATTAATGAGATCGAGGGTATATACAGCCATTATGCCAATATCGACGATGACCCAAAGGATCCGTTAAATTCGATTCAAAAGCAGCGTTTTGATTGCGCATTGAAACTATTAAATCAAGCTGGAATTCAACCCCGCTGGATTCATTTCACTAATTCGGCTGCAGCATTCAGCAATCCCGATTCTCATTACACAATGGTTCGCCTCGGAAACGGATTGCTCGGAGTGAATCCGTTTTATTATGGAGAAGCTCCGGATTTCCTTATGAAAGCATTATCCTGGAAAAGCCGATTAATTTCCGTGAGGCGAATTCCGGCAGGGCATGGAGTTGGATACGCACAACATACTTTTCTTTCCGAAGATTCGTTGATCGGGGTTGTTCCAGTTGGATATGGGGACGGATATCACCAGGCTGAGGGGAATAAAATGTTGATACACGGACAGTGGGTTCCCGTAATCGGTCGTGTCTGTGCCGATGTCAGTATGGTGAAATTACCCGAATATTATGAGGTAGGGGAAGAAGTCGTTTTAATCGGAAAACAGGGAGAGAAAGAGATCTCAATCGAAGAATTGGCTAAACTTTGGCACATAACTCGAGCCGCTGTTACATGCGGAATCTCATCCCGTGTTGAAAGGCGTTTTCAAAAATCCGGATAGATTGAAATTTACAGATTTAGCCAGCGTTGTGCTTCCCTTGGCAACTCACGAATACCGGCAATTCGTTCCGTGCATTTTGGAATTGAGTTGAGGAATTCTCTCCCATAACGTTTTGTCAGAACGCGATTATCCAAGATAACTACTACACCCCGATCGGATTGAGAACGAATCAAACGACCAAATCCTTGGCGAAATTTTAAGATTGCTTCCGGCAAACTATATTGATTGAAGGGGTTTTCAAAGCCTTCCGAGCGGGCTGAGAAAATGGGATCGGACGGAACATCAAACGGCAATTTTACAATAACAACAACCGAGAGCTTTTCACCTTGGATATCCACACCTTCCCAAAAGCTGCGGGTTCCCAAAAGAATCGCCTGATCGGTTTCACGGAAAGTTTCCAGTAAAGAAGAGGCAGATGCTCCTTCACCCTGTTCATAAATAGTTATTCCCGCTTTTTGCAGTTCCGGGGCGATATCGTTAGAAGTACGTTTTAATTGCGCATAGGAAGTGAAAAGCGCCAATGTCCGCCCGCCGACAGCCTTACATAAGTTGATCAACGTGGTATCGACCATATGTTGAGCGGAACCTTGATTGGGATCGGGGATGTCGTTGGGAATAAAAAGCAAAACTGAATTCTCATAATCGAAGGGTGAGCCGACGACTAATTCTTCCGCTTCGTCAGCGGACAACCGGTCGCGAATATAATCGAAAGAATTATCAGCTGTCAGTGTCGCAGAGGTGACAATGATGCTTTCTTTTTCATGCCAAAGCATTTTTTCGATTAAATTCCCGACATGCAGAGGGGCGGAATTTAACGATAAACGGTTGTTCACGGGCGATATTTCGATCCAATAAATCGTTTCCGGATCCGGTTTAACAATCAGATTATTTACTATTTTTTTGGATTCCGATAATTTTTTCAATCCACCGTGGAACGAGTCGATCAGTTCTCGAAGTTCTTCATCGATATCATCCAAATTCATCAAGGAACGATCAATTTTTTCCGCGGAATCAATTAATTCCCGGATATATTTTTCGGTTTTGTCCCAAATAATTTCAATATCAGCCCATCCCGCAAGCGTACGTATAGCCGAAGTAATCCGCAATTGCTGTCCGTAAACCGTAATGGGGGTCCCTTCACGGGCTT
>DCTP01000113.1:47560-53193 GCA_002329625.1 Leptolinea sp. UBA1437 | reverse complement strand
TTTTAATTTTTCCGCAAGTTTATTATCCATTCTTCCCAAAAGACCCCGTCCGTAACCGCCGAGTTCCTGCAGTTGATGGGATAAATCTGTTTGGGTTATACGGACGCTCAATGCTCCGGTAGCGGCTGATTCAAGATGATGCCCTTCATCAATAATAAGGTACTTGTATTCCGGTAAAACATCGTTTCCGTATGCCATATCCGTCAAAAGGAGTGCATGATTAACAATAATGACATGCGATTTTAAAGCTTTGGCTTTGGCTGCATAGAACGGACATTGTCCGTCACGGTAATGGGGGCATTGATTGGGACGGCATCCTTCAAAATCGGCGTTCAAGCGCTCCCAGATTTCGCGATCAATCGGGCCATTCAGGTTAATCTCGCCGCGATCGCCTTTTCCACCTTCATATAACCAAACCAAGATCTTGGAAAGTACGCGTAATTCATCCGCATTTTCCACTCCATGCGAATGAAGCATCTGAACTCTTCGAGGGCAAAGATAGTTGGAACGTCCTTTTAAGACAGCTGCGCGAAAGTCCTCCTGGAGGACATTATTCAGTNNGAGTTCGGGAATATCTTTTCGGATCAATTGTTCCTGGAGGTTTATCGTATTCGTAGAAACAATAACTCTTTCACCGTTTTGTTTTGCCCAATGAAATGCCGGGATTAAATATGCAAATGATTTGCCGGTTCCGGTTCCGGCTTCAATAAACATGTGTTTCCCTTTGGAAAAAGCAGTGGTAACCGTTCGCAGCATCTCAATCTGTTGAGATCGTTGTTCATAATTCGGGAAATATTTACTGAATGCTCCGCCGTATTCAAGAATTGCGGCCATTTCATCTTCTTCGAGGGGTATCGGATTTTCCGAAGGCTGTAAAGGATCGACGTTATTCCCACCCTCATTCAGGAAGGTCGGAAAAGTTATTTTATAAATCGGTTTGATTTTTTCGCCGTTTTGAATCCGTTTTTGAATGATTTGGCGAAATAGTTCCGCATCATTCCAATGTATTCCTTCGGAAAGATTTACGATATCCATCAACAATTCTGTCGGTAAAGATTCGGCTTTCTCGATCAAACGATTGAATACCTGATAGGTGGTATAACAATCCGCTAACGCCCGGTGCTCGTCACGGACAATAATACCCATCCTCTGTGCTAAAACGCCGAGATTATAACGGGGTGCGTCAGGAAGCAGGATGGATGCCAAATCATATGTATCATATGAAAGGTTTTTTTGTAAAATTCCTTTCAGTCGCAGGAAATTCAGGTCGAAACCGATATTATGCCCGACAATGATGTCATTCCCGACGAATTGTGCGACTTTTCCGATCACTTCACCGATTTGCGGTGCATTACGGACCATTTCATTGGTGATATGGGTCAATTGGGTAATATTGGAAGGAATCGGACGATTCGGATTTACAAGAGTTTGAAAAGTATCTTCCACCCGAGCCCCTTTAAAACGTAATGCGGCAATTTCCGTAACCGCATCCAGGTTGGGGTCTAACCCGGTGGTTTCAATATCCAGAGCAATCATTCATTTGTTTCTGCTTTCTAATCCGAATTTTGCAACTCCCGATTCAAAAAATAGTGTTGTATCGGCTGTTGATGCGCGATGATTCATCGCTTATTCAAATTATACCTTCGAGAAACCTTGGATTGCTTTTTTTTCCGTACTTAATAAAGGGATAAAATAAGACCTTATAAAGTCCATAATAAATAAAAGAGACCAAAAATCAGTCGCTTTTAGCGAATATCGATTATTTTATAAACAATGGGAGCTATTTCTTGTTTTAATTTATATTTTTCTACGCCGCTGATTTTCAGAGTCATGATGCGGTAATTTTTCTCATCCGAATAATAGGTGGAAAAAGTAGAAATATTTCCATTCAATTCGACGATTTTTTGAATCAACGCCAAAATCTTTCCGGGGACGTCTTCAACCATTATAGTCAAACGCACCCCTTGATCGCGGGCGCCGGTAAGTTCAAGAAAGATACGAATCAGAGAGGACGCTGTAATAATTCCGACGACAAAATTACCGCGAACGACCGGCAAGGATTTAACGTCATAATCACTGATGATCCGTGCCGCTTCCTCTATGGGGGTGTTTTCCGTAACGGTCAATACTTGCTGAACCATGACATCTTCCACCAACGGCATAGGTTCATCGGCTTGCTTGGCTTTNNGTTCCAATCTGTCTTTGGTAATTAATCCCATCAGCCTGCCCTGACGATCTACGACGGGAAGGGAATGAATCGATTTTTTGTCAATCAGATCTTTGGCTGTCTCCAACGTAGCTCGCGGTCCAATTGTAATTACAGGATTTGTCATTCGAGCGCCGACCAACATATTTCGATTTTTCTCCAATCAGTTTTATTTTTTTGAGTGTCATATTTTGGCAACGGTGGTAAAATACAACAAGTTGTCACGAAATGATATAACAAAAGTCATAAGGATTATATGACGTTCCACTATTTTAGCATGTTTATTTCTTTTATAATAAATCCTTGTGACATCGCAAGTTATCGCTACAGCGTATTGAAACATACTTCAATACGCTGTTTTTATAATACGTCATTTCGACTTTAATGAAATAAGAGGAATTTATGTATTCTGATAAATTGGCATTATTTCCCAAAACCATTCTGACCCAACGGTTACAGCTTCGGCCTATTACGCGGGCGGATGAGAATGATATTTTTGAATATGCCTCCAATCCTGAAGTAGCACGTTATATGTCTTGGTCAGCTCATCGTACATTAGCCGATACGGAAGAATTTTTAAAGTATATCGATCAGGTTGAATCCGAAAAACTTCAAATAGACCGAGGGATTGTCTGGCGCGAAAATAACAAAATGGTGGGGACGATTGCCTTTGTTTCGATTGACTTAGCTTTACGGGTGGTTGAACTCGGTTATTGCCTTTCCAACCAATATTGGGGAAGGGGAATTATCGTAGAAGCTGCGAACGCCATGATTGATGCGGCGGTTCGAACCTTGGATATTCACCGAATCGAAGCCGAATGTGAAATCGATAATTTTAAATCCGAACGGGTAATGCAGAAATTGGGGATGGAGCAGGAAGGTGTAATGCGAAAGCGCCTCCCTGTTCATGGGGTTTATCGTGATGCCAAACTCTACGCGAAGGTTGTCGGATAATCTCTATTAAAAGACCGTACCGAATTGGCGATCGCCGGCGTCTCCCAACCCCGGGACAATATATCCCTTATCATTCAAATGATCGTCGATTGCTGCCAAGTGAATATCCACATCGGGATGAGCTTCCTGAAGTGCTTTGATTCCTTCCGGCGCTCCGATAATTCCGACAAACTTAATGGTTTGTGCACCCCATTTTTTCACGATATTCGTGGTCGCGATAGCCGAACCGCCGGTGGCAAGCATCGGATCGAGGATGAAGGATATATTAAACGGATGATCCTTGGGCAGCTTGTTGTAATATTCAACAGGTTGTAATGTCTTTTCATTGCGATAAAACCCGATGTGAAAAACGTGGGCGTTTGGGATTAAGTCCCAAATGCCCTCGACCATTCCGAGCCCGGCGCGAAGAATGGGGATTAATGCGATGCTTTCTTTCATTTCATAAGCTGTGGTCATGGATAAGGGGGTTTGGACCTCTACCGGGCAAAGCGGTAAATCACGAGTTGCCTCATAGCACAACAAAGCGCCCAATTCATTTACCAAATGGCGAAAAACCGTCGGGTTGGTGTGAACATCACGCAATATCGAGAGTTTATGTTCGATCAATGGGTGGTTTGTAATCGTTACGTTGGACATAAAAAGCCTCCGTTAGGTTTAGATCGGAAACAATTATAACAGGGGTGGAAACAAAGCGATCATTTATTATTGACCTTATAAAAGTTACCCATAAAGGAGAATAATTATAAAAAAAAACCGACCAATTTCATTCTTTGGTCGGTTTTTTTGTTGATCTTATTATGAAGGCTGCTTTTTTGAAAAAACCAGATGATCGCCCTCGGTTGCTAAATCCACTTGAATTGTGTCACCCTGAACATATTTTCCGTTCAGAATTTCCATTGCCAAAGGATCCTGCAATTCATGTTGTATCGCACGTTTCAAAGGACGGGCACCGAATTCGATATCCGTCCCCGTTTCGACAAGAAACTCGATTGCTTTCGGCGTAATATCCAACATAAGACCACGCTGGATCAACAGGTCGCGAACATGCTTCAACTGAATGTCGACAATTTGTTTCAAATCTTCTTTTGTCAGGCTATGGAAGACAACGATTTCATCCAGTCGATTTAAGAATTCCGGTTTAAAAGTATTCTGTAATACTCTATTAACTGCATCACGACTGACAACCTTTCCTCCGTTCATCCATAGTTCGGATCCGGCGTTGGAAGTCATAATGATTACCGTGTTCTTAAAATCAACCGTTCTTCCCTGACCGTCGGTCAAACGCCCATCATCCAATACCTGTAATAGCACGTTGAAGACTTCGCTGTGAGCCTTTTCGATCTCATCAAAGAGAATGACACTGTAGGGACGTCTGCGAACGGCTTCCGTCAATTGTCCGCCTTCTTCGTAACCGACATAGCCCGGAGGAGCTCCGATCAATCTCGATACGGTGTGCTTTTCCTGATATTCGCTCATGTCAATCCGGACCATGGCGCGTTCATCATCGAACAAGAACTCGGCCAACGCTTTTGCAAGCTCGGTCTTTCCGACGCCCGTTGGACCCAAAAAGATGAAAGAACCAATTGGCCGGTTAGGATCCTGAAGACCTGCCCGGGATCGACGGACTGCGTTGCTGACTGCTTTTACCGCTTCATCCTGACCGACTACCCGTTGATGTAATCTTTCTTCCATATGCACCAGTTTCTGTTTTTCGCTTTCCATTAAACGAGAAACCGGAATTCCAGTCCAATTCGCGACGACCTGGGCAATTTCTTCTTCATCCACCTCTTCTTTGAGAAGGGCACCCTCTTTTTGGATTTCCTTTAACTTCTCTTCATATGCGGCCAGTTGTTTTTCCAAAGCCGGTAATTCGCCATAGCGTAATCTGGCTGCTAATTCCAAATTGTTCGCTCGTTCCGCCTGTTCAATCTGAATGTGCAAGGATTCAAGCTTTTCTTTGACCGTTTTCAGGTTTTGAATCGCCTCTTTTTCGGTATGCCAGCGAGCTGTCAACTGGTTTGATTTTTCCTTCAGGTTGGCTAATTCTTCTTCCAGTTTTGCCAAACGATCTTTGGAAGCTTGATCATGCTCCTTTTGGAGCGCTTGCTTTTCGATTTCAAGCTGCATGATTTCACGGTCAACGCTGTCCAAAATCTGCGGTTTGGAATCTATTTCCGTTCGTAATCGAGCCGCTGCTTCATCGATTAAGTCAATGGCTTTATCCGGCAATTGACGGTCGGTAATGTATCGGTTAGATAATGTCGCCGCCGCAATGACGGCAGCATCAGTAATTCGAACGCCGTGATGGACTTCGTAGCGCTGTTTCAAGCCTCGTAGAATACTGATGGTATCTTCAACCGAAGGTTCATCGACAAATACAGTCTGAAATCGACGTTCGAGCGCCGCATCTTTCTCGATATATTTTCGATATTCATTTAAGGTTGTTGCACCGATCAGATGTAATTCACCGCGT
>DCTP01000113.1:45931-47529 GCA_002329625.1 Leptolinea sp. UBA1437 | reverse complement strand
TTCAAAACCGCCTTTAGGCGCTCTTCGAATTCGCCCCGATATTTTGCACCGGCAACCAAAGCGGACATGTCGAGTTGAACAAGTCTTTTGTTTTTCAAACCTTCCGGCACATCTCCTTTGACAATTCGCTGAGCTAATCCCTCAACCACTGCTGTTTTTCCGACGCCGGGTTCCCCGATCAAAGCGGGGTTATTTTTCGTCCTGCGGGAAAGGATTTGAATCGTCCGTCTGATCTCATCATCCCGACCAATCACCGGATCAAGTTTTCCTTGGCGGGCGATGGCGGTCAAATCACGACCGTATTTTTCCAGTGACTGGTACGTATCTTCCGGGTTTTGACTGGTCACTCTCTGACTTCCGCGGATCGACATTAATGCTTTCAGAATACTGTCTTTCGTCAGTCCGAATTGTGCCAATCTTCTTCCTTCCACGCTGTCACAAAGGGCAAGGAATAAATGTTCCGTGGATACATATTCATCTTGCATCCCCTTGGCAATTTTTTCGGCATTTGAGAAGACATCAGCGGTCGTCCGCGACATTGAAAGATTACCGCTGCTACCATAAACTTTCGGTTGATTTGCCAATGATTTTTCAACATCATTGAGAAGTCCGGCGACACTGCCGGAAACTCGTGTGACAATAGCGGGAACCGTACCTTCCTGTTGCCGTAAAAGCGCCAGTAACAGATGAGCCGGTTCAATCACTTGATGCGAAAATTCAATCGCAATTTGTTGAGACTGGGCAACTGCCTCCTGAGCTTTTTGTGTATATTTATCAAAATTCATATTTTCTTCTCCGTTATATACCTTTTAAAAGGATTATTTTTAATCATATTAAGAATCTATTTCAAGACGCTGATACTATTATAGGGGGTGGATATATGAAAGTTATTAACGGAAAGAGGCAAAATGGAAAGAAAAATCGAAACATTGAATGATTATCAAGCACAATGTATGCGGACAACAATCGGCGGCATGGACGAAAAGATGACTCATTTGGCATGGTCTCTGGCATTGGCGGGAGAGGCGGGAGAATTAGCCAACCGGACAAAAAAAGTATTTATTCATGGACATCCTTACGACCAAGACAGGGTGATTGAAGAATTGGGGGATATTCTCTGGTATGTGGCCGTCTATGCCCATGATATCGGTGTCGATTTGGAAGAAGTTGCGGAAAGAAATATCGAGAAAGTCGCCAAGCGATATCCGAACGGATTCAGTGCCGAGGCGAGCATCAATCGAAAAGAGTGAAATTTCTCATTGGGGAAACCGAATATTTCTATCGGTTTATGTTATAATTTGCTGCGTCATTCGGGCGGATAGCTCAGTTGGNNGTTCGAGTCCTGTTCCGCCCACTTTAGATCAAAGGCTTAACAAAAAAAAATATCCTGTTTTTTATGCAGGATATTTTTTTCGTTAAATGATTCGATTTTCCCCTCGAGCAGAAGATTAATAACATCCGGCGGGATTCAGCAAATATGCCTGACCTTGCCCGCGAGCCAATCCGTAAATCCCATACCAACCATAGATCAGCATATTTGCATTGCCGACCGTCGTTTTTGCGCTGAGATTTTCGGTGTAGCCGCTGCAGTAAACTTC
>DCTP01000113.1:305-45923 GCA_002329625.1 Leptolinea sp. UBA1437 | reverse complement strand
ATCGACCGTCGAACTATGTCCTTCCCGGTCGGATTGTCCTCCGGCATAAACCCACCATGCGGAGCCGTTGACGATTATAACGCTTTTAGGTGTCTGGACATTATGCCTGGCGTAGGTAAGAGCACCGCCCATAATCATGCTTTTTTCTGCGAATTCCACTTCCGGTTCGATAATCAACGGGACGCCGTTACAGAAAAACCAGAATGATCGATCTGCTGGCCAGGCAGTCCTTTTAGCGCCCGTATCCGAAGCGATACGAACTACCGTAATTTCTTTATCAACCGGGATTCCGAAGCCGTCATCCGGCTCCTCTGTGTCACTTGTCAGATAAATGATGACCTCACCAGCTTTGTCAGGAATATTCTTTAAGGCCTCTGCCATGGTTCTAAACTGGCCGGAGTTTCCCACATAAATTCTTGTTATTCGGTTTGTTCTCGGTTTATCCCAGGTCGGAGGAGGACCTTGCGGGATAGGCGGTCGTACCAACGCCGGAAAGTTTTGCTGACTGATCGGAACCGAAACGTTGTTGAAAGGTGTCGGTGTGGGCACAAAAGGGGAGTTTTGACTTCCCCAGTTCATCATCCCGCCGCTCGCATCTTCAATCGGCTCGCTTGGCTGAGGTTCGTTTTGCTGTCCCATTTCGGCTTCCAAAGCTTGTTTTGTCGCTTGAAGCTTCAGGATATTAATCTCCAGCTCCAACGCTTGATTTGTCGCTTGAAGGTCTTGAGCCGAAACCGATCCGGCTGTAAACAGCGCGATCAAAATTACAATGAACCAATGCACTTTTTTCATGCTTCCTCCTTTTTCCGGCGACTTCTCGAGCGCATAATTCTTCTTTTCGATGGTTTTGCGTTTTCACCAATTATCCTTATTCGTTAATAACGATACATAAAAATATTGAATTGAATGATTTGACCGCAAATCCCGCAAATATGGAACAAAATTCTGAATGTTTATGCGTTAGATCGGCACCTTTATTGAATCAGATATAAAATTATTTATCGATAAACAAACCTCCTTTTTATTAGGAAGTTTCTCGATGACTTATTTCCGAATACTATTGTTGTGCTCGTTATTATAACGGAAAATTCCGATGAATAACAATGGTAACGATTTGAACACCTCTACTTGACAACGTTTTCTATCGTCAATAAAATTAAATTAATATTTTGGTCTTTTTGGGAAAAACATGGAACTGACAAGACGGCAGGAAAAATTCATCCATCTGTTTGTTGATTTATATCGGGAAATGCATAAACCCATCCATTATTCTCTATTGGCGAAGAAAATCGGGGTGAGTTCGTTTACCGCATATGATATGTTACGTCTTCTTGAGAAAAAAGGATATGTCACTTCAAAGTATCAGATTAATTCCGATAAACCATCCGTCGGCCGTTCGGAGATTGTATTTACGCCGACTTCATTGGCTTATAGCCGTTTCCCGGAAGAGATACCAGATACAAAGACGGAAAACCCGAATCCTGATGAAGCGGAAATTGCGAAAAAAGTTCAACCAAATCAGATTTTTGAGGATTATGCTTTATCTGAAATTGTTTTAAATCAAATTCCGATTGATACGCCGGATAATATACGTTTTTGCTTGAATGTTTTGACCGATTTAATCATAGGGCTAAAAAGCTGCTCAAGTTGTCGTTTCTTACTCAAATGGATTTCACAATTTGTCGGTAAAAAAGGAATTATTAATACCCGCTCGGGATTGCTTTTCTTTGGCGGATTTATTTTCGGAATGGTAACACGGGAAAGAATTATCGACTTGGACAATGACCGATCGATTGTCCCTTATATGGAGCGATATCGTTCTGTGATCATGGAAATGGATCCCCAATTATGTCAGCAATTGGGGAAAGATATCAACGAAATGTTTAATTTCATAATAAAAAGTGAATTAATTTGATGAAGAATTAGGGAGCGAGAATACTCTGTCTCATGGCAACTACTATTGAAGCGAATCATCTTATAAAGCGTTACCCCAACCAAGAGAAAACAGATCCACCAGCACTCGATGGAGTGGACTTAAAAATCGAATCGGGCCAACTGTATGGTCTGGTCGGCCCTGACGGTGCCGGGAAAACGACTCTATTAAGGATTTTATCGACCGTTATCCTGCCAACATCCGGAACGGCTAAAGTGGCGGGTTTCGATATTCTGAAACAAGCTCAAAAAGTTCGACCTCATTTAGGATATATGCCTCAGGCATTCAGTCTCTATCCCGATTTGAGTGTGATGGAAAATTTACGATTTTTTGCCGACATGAACGGGGTTCCGAAATCAAAACAGAAAGAGCGAATTGATGATTTGTTGAATTTCGCCCGTCTTTCCGATTTTACTTCCAGGCGCAGCGAGAACCTCTCCGGTGGGATGAGAAAAAAATTGGCTTTGGCTTGTGCATTGATCCATGAACCCGAAATTCTTTTGCTGGATGAACCCACGACCGGTGTCGATCCCGTTTCACGGCGGGAATTATGGCAGTTATTGGCTAAAGTGATTGAGCGTGGCGTGACCATTTTGGTGAGTACACCTTATATGGATGAAGCGGAGCGCTGCGATGTGGTGAGCATCATTTTTCAGGGAAAGATGTTGGTTTCCGGTTCACCACTCGATCTCGAAAAGCAATTACCTTTTCAAATGATCGAAGTGAAAGCCAAACCGCGCGGAGTTCTGCGGAAAGTCGTGGACAATTCAAAAGTAGTTCTCAATTGGCGGGCGGTCGGAGATCGCCTTCGACTTTCGGTTGATGATCCTGTCAGCGCTCAATCTCACTTGAGATCCGAATTGATTGAAGCTGGCGCAGATATCAGTATTCTTCGGGAAGCAAAAATCGGAATGGAGGATGTTTTTATTTATCTAATGGAACAAAAGGAAAAACAGGCATGAGCAGCGAAAAATCCGTTCAAGTTTCTGAACTTACACGAAAATTTGGTAACTTTGTCGCAGTGGATCATGTCAGTTTTGATATTCCGAAAGGTGAAATTTTCGGTCTTCTCGGGCCGAACGGAGCCGGAAAAACAACGACGATTCGTATGTTATGCGGCATTTTAAAACCGACATCCGGAGAAGCCAGAATTCTCGGTTATGATGTGGCAAAAAAACCAGAAGAAGTAAAAAAGCGGATCGGGTATATGTCTCAAAAGTTCTCGCTTTATAACGATTTGACGGTGGCTGAAAATTTGGATTTTTATGCCAATCTGTACGGTATTTCACAAGAAACGATGAAAACTCGGAAAGTCGAATTGATTGAAATGGCGGGATTAAGAGGGCATGAGAAACAATTAACCAGAGATCTTTCCGGTGNNTAACCAAAGATCTTTCTGGTGCTTGGCGGCAGCGATTGGCGTTGGCGTGCGCTATTATTCATGATCCACCGATGCTTTTTTTAGATGAACCGACTGCCGGAGTCGATCCGGTATCCCGGCATGATTTTTGGGAGTTGATTTATACCCTTGCGGGAAAGGAAGTCAGTGTTTTAGCTACCACCCATTATATGGATGAGGCGGAATTTTGTAACATAATCGGAATGATGTATCGATCACGCTTGATTGCACTCAATGATCCGGATTCTCTGAAGGGAGCTATGAACGGCGTTTTATTTGAGATCGATTGCGATGAACCGGCTCACGCCGAACAGCTCTTGAAAAAAAGAGACAATATTCAAGACGTAGCGGCTCACGGTATTTTATTGCATGTTTTGGTGAAGGATGAAAACGATAAGACGATGTTGGAAAATGTGTTGCAGGAAAATGGGATCAACATTACACGGATCGAACGCGTTTTACCCTCATTGGAAGATGTGTTTGTGTCATTAGTCAATCAGGAAAATCGTATGCATGTTCGAGCCGGAATCGATTAAGGAGATACCTATGAGGCAAAGTTTTCACCGCATAATGACAATTGTTCGAAAAGAATGGATTCATATTATCAGAGATCCACGCACACTTAGCTTGGTGATCATTATGCCCGTCATGATGTTATTCTTGTTGGGATATGCTGTAGCAAATGACGTGAAAGATATACCGCTAGTCGTAGCGGATTTATCTCATACTGATGCCAGTCGAACTTTGATCGATAAACTGACGGGCAGTGATTTTTTTCTATATACACATGCTGCTCAAAGTGAAGATGAGATTTTAAAAATGTTGGATGAAGGGATGGTTAAAGCCGGACTTCTTATTCCAGATAATTACGGAAGAGAAATAAGTACCGGCGGATCCGCTACAATCCAATTTTATATCGACGGGACGGATCCCACAATCGCTCAAACTGCACAACTCGCAGCGGAAACCATCAGCCAATCCTTATCGCAGGAAATTCTGATTCAGCGTCTGGAACGCAGCGGAACGGGTATGCAAATCAGCCTGCCGGTTGATGCCAGACTTCGTTATTTATACAATCCCGATATGAAACGGATGAATTTCATGATTCCCGGCTTGGTGGCAATTATCTTGCAAATTCAAGCATTATTGCTGACAGCATTTGCGATTGTCCGCGAAAGGGAGCAGGGAACATTGGAACAACTCATCGTTACTCCGATCAAATCATGGGAACTGATGCTTGGGAAGATTCTGCCTTTTGTTATTGTCGCATTTATCAATGTGATTATGACGGTGGCGGTCGGCGCGGTCTGGTTTGGAGTGAAAGTTGTAGGAAGTTATGCCTTATTAGCCGGCTTGAGTCTGATTTTCTTGTTGGGTTCCTTGGGACTGGGCGTTTTCATTTCCAATATTTCAAAGACACAGATGCAAGCCATGTATATGGCGTCATTTATCATGATCCCTGCTTTTATTCTCGCCGGACTGTTGTTCCCGCGTGAGAACATGCCGGGACTCGCTTATTATGCGGGATATCTGCTGCCGGTCACTTATTTCCTTGAAATCGTCAGAGGCATTATTCTCAAAGGAGCCGATTTTGTCATCTTATGGAAGTGGATCTGGCCGATGGCTTTATTCAGTATCGTTGTTTTCTTTGCCAGCGTCCTGATGTTTCATAAACGTCTGTAATTATTTAATAAATAAAAAAAGTTACTTCTTCGACAGGAGTCTAAAATGAAAAAGAAATCATTAATCAGTATCTCGCTCTTTATCATCTTGTGTATATTTCTTTCCGGGTGTGAAAACCTGAACGGGCAAAGCACTTCACTCAAAGCTTCCGGAACAATTTCCGCCGTACAAGTCGACGTAGCTCCTCAAATAGGCGGAACGGTTTTATCGGTGAGCACGGAAGAAGGGGCGCAAGTCAAAAAAGGGGATGAATTGTTTCGTATAGATGATTCTTTGCTAATGGCACAACGTGATCAGGCTGATGCTTCCGTTACACTGGCGGAATCGGCATTAGCCACAGCCAAAACTCAATATGATCTGGCTGTCGATTCGGCTCGACAACAGGAACGACAAACACGAATAAACAGTTGGAATATCGAACAATCCAGTCAATTTAAGTTACCGGTTTGGTATTTTGATAAAAATGAAAAACTTGCTTCTGCCAAAGTGGAAATGGATGCAGCAAAAGCGGATCTTGACGAAGAAAAAGCCAGTTTGGAAAAAATACTGAATGATAAAGCTTCCGCGGGGTTTTTAACCGCAGAAAAAAGATTGGCGAATGCCGAAGCTTCCTTCCTGATTGCCGATCAAGTTCTCACGCAAGCAACCAATGCGAAAGATAAAGAAGAATTACAAGATTTTGCTCAAGATCAATATGACACCGCTAAAACGGAGTTGGATTCAGCGCAATCCAATTATGATCGCCTTTTAACTACCCAAGCCGCAAAAGATGTACTGGAAGGAAGAGCCAGAGTCCGAGTGACTCAGGAACGTTATGATCGGGCTCTCGATTATTACAATTCATTATTAAGTGGCGATCAGTCTTTACAGGTAAAAGTGGCTGAGTCCAATGTTAGCCAGGCGGAAGCAGGATTAAAACAAGCACAAGCTGCACTTTCGGTAATTGATGTTCAATTGGAGAAGACTGTTGTAAAGGCTCCCGTCGATGGAATAATTCTTGCTCGAAACATTGAAGTGGGTGAAACAATCGCTCCGAATGCAGTTGTATTAACGGTCGGCCAATTAGAGAATGTGAATTTAACTGTATATATTCCGGAAACGGAATATGGAAAAGTAAAGCTGAATGACAAGGTATCCATTCAGGTTGATTCGTTCCCGGACGAGACTTTCACCGGCACCGTTGTATATATTTCCGGTCAGGCAGAATTTACTCCGCGGAATGTTCAGACGATGGAAGGACGAAGAACGACCGTTTATGCCGTAAAAATTGATGTACCGAATCCCGATTTGAAACTGAAACCGGGAATGCCTGCAGATGTTACCTTTGAGGAGAAATGATGATGAGAAAATCAGTGGTCGTTACAGATAGTGCGGCTCAAGTTCCTAAAGAAGATATAGACAAATACGGTATCGAGGTGATTCCACTATTAATTTCCTTTGGCAATAAGAATTATTTGGATGGGATTGATATTTCGCCACACGAGTTATATCAGAAGATGCGATATGATAAGATCGTACCGAAGACTAGTGCGCCGACAATTATGCAATTTTATCAAAGCTTTGAAAAAAATATAAAAGAAGGCGTTTCGGAGATCTTATTCGTTTCACTTTCAAGTAAATTAAGCAGCACCTATAACGCAGCGTTAGATGCCGCAAAAATGGTTCGTGAGAAATACCATGATTGCGAAATTGTGATCTATGATAGCCTTATGGCGACCATTGCACAGGGTTTTTTGGCAATTGAAGCGGCACGCCGTTTAGAAGAGGGGATGCCTATGAAAAACGTGCTGACTTTTTTAGACGGTGCCAGAAAAAGGATCGGGATAGTGGCTGCCTTAGATACGTTGGAATATCTTGCTCGCGGCGGAAGGATCGGAAAAGCCCAATATATTTTGGGAACAGCTATTCAGATTCTACCGATTCTCGGAATCGATCAAGAAGGGATCGTGGCACCGGTGGCTAATCTTCGAGGGAAACGAAAGGTTATACCCACAATGGTTTCTTTGATCAAGAAGCAAATCGGTGCATATCATAAAGCTCGCTTTGCTGTGATGGAAGCCGATGCGCATGAAAGAGCGGTTGATTTGCAGAAAGCCGCAATGGAAGCTTTCCCGGGGAATGAATTCCCGATAGTGGAATTTACACCGGTTATGGGAGCTCATACCGGACCGGGATTAATCGGTTTGGCGTATTATTGGGAATGATGGGGATCGAGGAAATAAATTAATAAAGGAGCTAAATTATGCCCAATCTAGGAATAGATATGCAGTGGTTTATTTCGGTCATCCTGCTAATTATTGGGGGTTATTTGCTGGGATCGATTCCGTCTGCATATCTTGCCGGTAAATGGATACGAGGAATTGACTTACGGGAATATGGCAGCGGAACGGTCAGCGGTTCGATGGTTTGGGAACATGTCGCTAAATGGGCGATAGCACCAGTAGGGCTTTTTGATATATTCAAAGGCTTTCTACCAACGTGGCTGACTTTGCGATTCGATTTGGGTGAGTCTGCCGCAGTTATGGTCGGATTAGCAGCTGTCATAGGGCATAATTGGCCTTTATATCTTAATTTTCAGGGCGGCCGTGGGCTGAGCCCGTTTTTAGGGAATCTATTGGCTCTTTTTCCTTTAGGTTGTTTCATCATGCTTCTCTCATTGGGAATCGGTTATCTGTTGACTTTTGCGCCGCTTCCATTAATTACGATTTTGTTGATGCCTGTTTTTGCAAACATTTTTAATGGGCCGAATGCTATCTTGGGGTTGTCACTGGGAATGTTGCTGATTACCGTCGGTAAANNTATCTTAGAGTTATCGGTAGGAATGCTTTTGATCACTCTATGTAAGCGTCTTGAAGCGAATCGGCGCCCGCTGCCAAAAGATCCGGAAGAGCGGAAAAAAGTAATTTTTCTTCGTATTTTTTACGATCGGGATATTCAAGATCAAAAAGAGTGGATTCGCAGGGAACCTAAGAATCAGACATCTCTACCTCAACATAAGGAGCCATAAGTGAAGAGTTTACCGAAAACTGGATCACAATATGTCTTTGGGTCTTGCGGTTTGAATGCGGATGATGTAGTCTGGCAAACGCTTCCGAATGGACGGATCGAAATTCGCTATACTTTTCAACTTTTCCAAGAAGGTCCAAAAGGTTATGTTCACGGGGGTGCCTCAGCGGCTTTGATGGATGAGGCGTTGGGCATCGCGGTCTGGGAGAGTGGTTTTCATGGGGCAACAGTTCATCTTGAATTAAATTATCGGAAGCCTATTCCGCTTGGTGAGGAGATTCACATCGAAACATGGGTAACCTCGGAAGGAACTCATTCGAGAAATGCGGAGGGCATTATTTATCGATCGGACGGATCAATAGCGGTTGAAGGAAAAGGAAAATTTGCGTTAGCTCCTAAATTGTTTGAAGTTTCATCATAAAGGAAGGAAGCTTATGAAGTTATCTGGAAAAATAACTTGGGTCGGAATCTATGCAATTGCGATGGCTTTTTTAGAAACTGCCGTCGTTGTCTATTTAAGACGTATTTATGGGATAACCGATTTAATGCTCAGCGTTCCTCCCTTTGATCCGGAGATCGCTGCGATCGAATTGGGAAGAGAACTGGCAACGCTTGTCATGCTGTTGGCAATTGGTTGGGTTGCAGGTGAACGAATTCAATCAAAACTGAGTTTCGCATTGATCGCATTTGGCATATGGGATATCTTTTACTATATTTGGCTGGCAGTGGTTATATCATGGCCGCGATCGATTTTTGATACCGATCTTCTGTTTCTGATTCCGTTGCCGTGGTGGGGACCGGTAATCGCTCCGGTGTTGATTTCGTTGCTGATGATTATCGGAGGAATTTTAATTGTCCGAAGGGAAGACCAGGGGACAATCGTTCGTCTCCGAATCTCAGACGGCATTTTTCTCGGTTTGGGAATCTTGATAATGCTTTATGTATTTATGCAGGATGCCATTTCCATTCTTCCGGCTACTTCCGAAGAGCTCAGTTCATTAAAACCTTCTTCATTTAATTGGTTTGTATTTATGATCGGATATGTTTTGAGTGCAATTACCGTTTGGCGGATCGTAAAGAAGAAACCATCTCATTTGAAGAAGAATATATGAGTATTTTTGAGATCATCTCAGTGTATTTTCCTCAAAGGAAATAAAAAATAAAATTCGAGGGTATTACCGAAATAGGGAATGAAAATGACAAATCGGAAATGAATCAGGAATAGGCAATGATGAAAATACGTTATTTAGGTCATTCTTGTGTAGAAATCATCGGGAGTCATCATATTTTGATCGATCCCGATTTTACTTTTCCTCCCCAACCGGGTGTTGAGTATATTTGTTTAACTCATGCGCATAAAGATCATATCGGAAAGGTTGCGGAAGTTCAAAGTGGAACAATTTTGGCGTCGGCGGACATTTGTGAAATCGTAGAGCGGAGAGGGATTCCTTCTTCACGAATCCGACCGGTTTCACCAGGGGAGGAAATCGATTCAGTCACCATCCTTCCCGGTTACAGTCTGACCAATCAACCTGCTTATGTTTTTATAAATTTACTGACTCGCAGAAGACTTCCTGAACCGGGAGGAACTCCTTTATCTTTTTTGGTTCGGGACGTAATCAGTATCTTGCACGTGGGTGATGCAAATGAAGCACCTTTAGCTGTTCATCCCGATATTTTCTGCTTGCCTTGGCGTACTTCTCCTGTAGGAGACAAAAAATATAAAGAAAACTTGATTAAATTGGCAAACAGTTTTCAACCGAATTACCTTTTACCTATTCATTATGATTTACCGGGATCCGAAGCGGATCCTGCAGAAATTTGCAAATATACCACCGCTATGAAAGTTCTTCTCGGAAAATATTGGTTTATTTTTCATAATCGAGAAGAATTCAAAACAGAAGGATTTTAATCTTCAGAAAGGAAAAGAATATGAAGCAAAAAGTTGCAGTTGTAACAGATGGAGCGTGTTCCTTAACATTGGAACAAGCGAATGAATATGGAATTCATATGGCACCTATTTATGTCAATATTGACGATAAAACCTACATTGCTGGAGTGAATCTGGGAGGTTCGGAGTTTTATCAACTTCAACGTGCCAGTAAAAAATTACCGACCACCTCACAAACCACCACTGAAGATTTTCTTAAAATCTTTACAAAGCTTGCGGATGAAGTAGAAGAAATTGTAACAATCACAATTTCCAGCAAAATGAGCGCGACAATTCAGTCTGCAGAAATGGCTAAAAAGCAATTTGCAAAAATACCGGTGCATATTATTGATTCAGAATCGGTTTCTTTAGGGCAAGGAATGATGGCAATAGCCGCCGCACAAGCTGCCAGAGAAGGGCAAGATGCGGAATCTGTTATTCATTTAGTCGAAGAAATCAAGAAGAGGATGAATGTTATTTTTACGGTTCGAACTTTGGAATATCTTTATAAAGGGGGACGGATCGGAGGTGCGACAGCATTTCTCGGTTCTGCCTTGGCGATCAAACCGATTCTTTATATTAAAGACGGTGTAATCGAACCGTTGGAAAAACAATATACTCGTAAAAAATCCATTGCGCGCTTGGTTGAAATCATGAAGGAAAGAATTGGAGATAAGCCGGTTCATGTAGCGATTCTTCATGGAGATGCCGAGGAGGAAGCTTATGTTTTGGAAAATCAAATTCGCGAGAAATTTAATTACGTTCAATTGATTAAAGCGGAGATCGGGCCAGTTATCGGAGTTCATGCAGGTCCCGGTACTTTAGGGTTGGTTTTTTATAGTATGGAATAGGGCATACAATTTTAAAAATCATATCAGAGGAGAAATATCAATGCAAATTGTTTATTTAATTATGATCGGATTAATAACCGGATGCGTGGTGGGATTAACAGGAGCCAGTGGTGTCGTAGTCGTTGTGCCCCTTCTGACGGTTTTGATGGGTTTTCCTGTACATATGGCAATCGGAACCAGTTTGTTTATTGATACGATCACTCCTTTATTCGTGGCATGGTCCTATTATAAAAGCGGCAACATTAACCTTAAGGCGGGTTTATGGTTAGCTTTGGGTTCCGTAACCGGTGCTCAGATCGGCTCTTCCTTTGCAAATGAAGCGATTTCAGGACAAGGTATGAGCATTGGATTTATTATTATAATTTTTTTGATGGCAATCGGAATGTGGCTAAAATCAACTCGTCCGGAAAGGCCGACCGTTGAAAAAAGCCAAATTAAACCGTTTACGGTAAAAAATGCGGCTATCTCATTCGGAATCGGATTAGCGTTGGGTATATTCAGCGGAATGTTTGGCGCAGGTGGCGGGATCGCATTTTTGATCGTTATGATAACCGTTCTGAAATATTCCACTCATGTGGCAATTGGCACTTCTTCTTTGATCATGTCGCTAACCGCAGCATCGGGGACAATCGGATACGCTACCCATGGAAATGTAAATTTCGGTTCGGGGCTTATCATTGCGATCGGATCGGTTGTCGGGGGGTTATTAACCGCTCGCTTGGCAAATAAGGTCAATGAACAAACACTCGAAAAGCTGATCGGATGTGTTTTTGCCGGCTTAGGTGTTATTATGCTGACTATACAGTAATTGTGTTTCATTTAAATTTAACCGGCAAGAAGATTGCCGGTTAAATTTATTTTTCCGTTAATCGAAGTTTCGCTCTGATACAATTTTCGGCCAGATCCGCTGCACAATCCAATCCTACGGATGTGGTATTGATACAGATGTCATAAAGACGAACATCCAACCAATCCTGTTTTGTAAAAGTGCGTATATATTCCGATCGCTCCCGATCATTGGTTCGGATCATTTCCAAGGCTTCTTTTTCAGATATTTTATACAATTCCTGTAAACGTTTTACCCGTGACGATTGGTCAGCGATCAACATGATGCTGACTTTTCTGGGATGATCCCGAAGAACGTAATAGCCGCAACGTCCTAAAAAGATAGCTGAGGATTTTTCGGCAATGCGCTTGATCGTATCACATTCCACTTGGAATAAATCTTTGTCGGTGGGGAAATAAGTTTGCGAGGTTAACGAGGTTGTCGGATTTGTGTATGCGACCAAGCGATTGAAGTTTTCCCAAAATGAACTTAACCGTTCTTCACGATGTTCCAATTCGGATTCAGCCAGATTCAGTTGGTTTGATACTTCTTTCAAAATTGCACGATCCAGAAAGGGGATACCTAATCGTTCGCTTAGTTTCTCTCCGATGTAAGCGCCTCCGCTGCCTATCTGATGACTTATAGTGACAGAAAAAAGCTTTTCTTCCATAGTTTTCCTTCCTTTTTATAAAAGAAGAACATAGGCATATTTATATTATAGCAATATGCCTATATTCTATTTTTCAGAACGTATCAAATTGCCTGACCCATTTCAAACTGGCTGTTATAGAGCTCTGCATAAAAGCCTCCGCGAGACAAAAGTTCTTTGTGCTTTCCCTGCTCGACAATATCCCCGTCTCGCATAACTAAAATCAAATCAGCGTCCCGAATTGTTGAAAGGCGATGGGCAATAATAAAACTGGTGCGGTTTGCCATTAAATGATCCATTGCTTTTTGAATCAATAATTCGGTACGAGTATCGACCGAGCTGGTAGCTTCATCCAAGATTAGCATCTTCGGATTTGCTAATATCGCCCGTGCAATGGTCAATAATTGCATTTGTCCTTGAGAAATATTCGTTGTTTCCTCATTTAATACAAAATTATAACCCTCCGGCAGCGTACGAATGAAGTGATCGATATGAGCTGCTTTTGCTGCGGCAATGACTTCCTCATCGCTTACATCCGGTCGACCGTAACGAATATTATCCATGATCGTTCCGTTAAACATCCAAGTATCTTGCAAAACCATTCCGAACATTTGCCGAAGATCTTTTCGGTAGAAATCCTTCACATTATGTTCGTCAATTAAGATCGCCCCATCGGTAACATCATAGAAGCGCATCAGTAATTTAACAATTGTCGTTTTCCCCGCTCCTGTTGGTCCTACAATGGCGATTTTTTGACCAGAATCCACATTTGCGGAAAAGTTTTTGATAATGATTTTTTGCGGGTTGTAACCGAACCGAACATTTTTGAATTCAACACGATCTCTTACGGCTTCTGGATCTACCGGATTTTCTGTTTCGGGCGACTCTTCTGCTTCATTTAAGAATTCAAAAACACGTTCCGCGGCTGCCGCTGTCTGTTGCAGGACATTTGAAATATTTGCGAGCTGTGTGATCGGTTGGGTGAAATTTCGGACATATTGGATAAATGCTTGAATATCGCCGACCGTGATTGTTTTTTGGACTGCAAGGTATCCTCCGAGGATACAAACAGCTACATATCCGATATTGCCAATGAAATTAATTAATGGCATCATCATTCCGGAGAAAAATTGTGATTTCCATGCGGATTCATAGAGTTTATCGTTCAGTTGATTAAATCTTTGAATGCTCTTCTCTTCCCCATTAAAGGCTTTGATTACAATATGTCCGCCATACATTTCCTCCACATGTCCATTAACATGACCCAAATAATCTTGTTGCTGTTTAAAGTATTTTTGAGATTGTTTGACGATCAGACTGACAACCAATAATGAGAGAGGGATGATGATCAAGGCCACCAATGTCATCAACCATGATATGGATAGCATCATGACAAGTACACCGATAACCGTAATAGATGAAGTAATAATTTGCGACAGACTTTGATTCAGCGTGTGGCTTACCGTATCGACATCATTGGTAACTCTTGAAAGAATTTCACCGTGATTGGTGCTTTCAAAATAGCCGAGGGGCATACGGTTAATTTTTTCAGAAATATCTTTTCGGAACCGGTAGGTAATTTTTGCGGATACTCCCGCCATTATCCAGCCTTGGCCATAACTGAACGCTGCAGAAGTTAAATAAAGCCCTGCGACAGTTAAAAGAATTTTGCTGATGGATTCAAAATCAATACTACCCGTTCCGGTTAATTGAGCGATTGATCCTTCAAATAATTTGGTTATCGCTTGACCTAAAATCTTTGGTCCGATGATGGTAAAAACGGTGGAAATAGCGGCAAACAGTGCAACAATCAAAATTGAATTTCGATAAACACTCAGATATTTAATAAGTTTAATCATTGTGCCACGAAAATCACGGGCTTTTTCACCTGACATGCGACCTCTTCGACCACCGCCATGGCGTGGCATAGATTGTCTGTTTGTGGTCTCTGTGTTCATGCTAGTTCCTCCATACTTAATTGCGATAAAGCAATGTCTTTGTAGATTTCACAAGTTTTCATCAGGTCTCGGTGTTTTCCTTTACCGACGATACGTCCTTCATCCAATACAATGATTTGATCGGCATTCATAATGCTGGCCACTCGTTGAGTCACAAGCAATAAAGTGCCAGGTGTAGCTTGCTGTTTCAGTGCTTGTCGCAGAGCGGCATCCGTCTTGAAATCCAAAGCTGAAAAGCTGTCATCAAAGATGTTAATCGGTGCCTGCTTGACTAAAGCGCGAGCAATCGATAATCGTTGTTTCTGTCCACCTGATACGTTTGTGCCTCCTTGGGAAATTTCCGCATCCATCTTTTCCGGTTTTGCTTCGATAAATTCAGTTGCTTGCGCAATCTCTGCCGCCTTATAGAGCAGCTCTTCCGGTGCATTCTCATTTCCGAAACGCAGATTTGATTCAATCGTGCCCGAAAATAAAGAACTTTTCTGGGGGACGAAACCGATCCGTTTACGCAGCTCATGCTGAGTCACATTCCTTATATCCACGCCGTCGATCAGAATAGCGCCATCGGTAACGTCGTAGAAACGGGGGATCAGATTCACCAATGTCGATTTGCCCGAACCGGTCGGACCGATAATACCGGTGACTTTACCTGGTTGAGCGACGAAAGAGATATCGTGTAAGATATATTCCTCGGCATCCGGGTAGCGGAAGGATACATTTCGGAATTCCAATAATCCTTTCCCGTCGGGGGGGAAGGATTGCGGATTTTCCGGATCAACTATGGAAGGTTCGGTTTCAAGGACATCCGCAATACGGTTGGCAGATACTTGAGCCCGTGGGAGAATGATAAACATCACTGAAAGCATGAGAAAAGCGAAAATGATTTGCATTCCGTACTGCATAAAGGCTAAAATATCCCCTACCTGCATATTTGAAGCTGCCACCTGTTTTCCGCCGACCCAAATAATCAGAAGTGAAATTCCGTTCAAAACCAGCATCATAATCGGCATCATGACCGCCATGACGCGGTTGACAAAGAGACTGGTTGAGGTCAGATCTCGATTGGCTTTATCAAAACGTTTCAACTCAAAGTCCTGTCGGTTGAAAGCCCGAATCACCATCATTCCGGAAAGATTCTCGCGTGTGATCAGATTTAAGCGATCAATTAAACTTTGAATAATTTTAAATTTTGGTACAGCTATATTAAAGATAATAAAAATTAATAAAATTAATATACCTACGGCAAGGGCAAGGATCCACCACATAGAAGAGTCCTTGCTGATTGCACGCATCACTCCCCCGACGCCGATAATCGGTGCATAGAAAACCATCCGTACCATCATAATTACTACCATTTGAATCTGGGTAATATCATTTGTGGTTCGTGTAATCAATGAAGCTGTTGAGAATTTTTCAAATTCCCCGCTGGAAAAACTTTCCACTTTTGAGAAAACAGCTTTTCGTAAATTTCGGGAGAATCCGGCGGCGATTCGTGACGAAAGAAATCCGACGCCGATGTTACAGAGTACCGAAAGAAGCGTCAACAATAACATCAATTTTCCGGTATTTAGAATGTATTTATGAGAAACAGCGCCTACATCCATCCCCAAAGCCGCATATTCGGCTTGGATCGGTTCTGCAGCTGCCTGAATCAGACTACTGCTTCCCATGGCTTCCAAACGCTTATTGATGCCTTCACTGATTTGCGAAAGAGCTGCCGGCGGCATTTGCTCCATGTATTTAAAGAGATCGGTTCCGGGCGGAAGTTTTGAAATATCAAAACCATTAAAGTTCATTTGTCCGAGAGTGGAAACTTTGGTAGGATCAGCCATACCTTGCTCGATACCATAGACCACCAGAAGTGCTTTCGCCATGACCGGATTTAACCAATCCGTTTCGGCTTGATCGATCGGATTAAGAACATAAATTGCGCCGTCTTTCAGAGCGGGATATTGGGATAAGTAGCGATCGTAATCCGGCGAAGATTGGTCCACCAGGGTGTAGTCATTTAATACCCGCTCCTTTTCTTCGGCTGAGAAGAAAAGCATCAAACGTTCCATTTCCGTTTGCCGAATTGCCTGCGGGATTGCGTTTTCAATTCCTCCGGCCTGAATACCGACATTGACGATTTTCGACAAGTAATCAGGCAATGCCAGATCAGCATTCGCTTGTAAAAAAAGCAATGCGATCGCAAGGATGAGCAGAAAAATAAATGGTTTTAAATATTTTAATAAACGTTGCATTTAGAACTCCGTTATTTAGGAAATCAAGATTTGTGAAGGACAGGAGAANNATAATTATGCGTCCGGAAGCTGTTTCGTTTTTTCTATGAGGATTTCCAGTGCTTCCGATACTTTATTTTGTTCTTCAGGGGTTAAGGTAGAAACAAGTTGTTCCTGCCATGCACTGCAGGCTTTTGCACTATCCCTTAGCAATTCATATCCTTTATTTGTCAACACAAGCTTTTTTTCACGACGGTCGAGAGGATTCTCTGATCGGGTGATTAAACCCTGTTGTACAAGGCGTTCAAGCAGTTGGCTGGCAGCGGCATTTGAAATATCTAAATTGGAACTGATTTGAGAAACTGCTGAGGTACCGCAATGATAAAGTTGAAAAAGGGTCGAAATTTGAGATAAGGAAAGTCCATTTTCGCGGATGAATCGCACGAATCCATGGATGGAATAATTCATCGACAGACCTGTCCAAGTTGTAAAAGCGGATAACAAAGAATGTATTTGGTTAATCATACTTAATCCTTAAGCGAGCTTATATATAAGTCACGCTGAATGATTTGTCAAGTATGAGAAAACGGGTATAAGAGATATTTTTGTGATTAAATGGGAAAGATGTTTGAATTGATTCAGAGTTATCTTGATTTCTTGATTCTCATTTATCGCATCTATTATAAGAATTTGATTGCATTAACGGTGCTTTTCAATGAATATTCATTATCAGCCGGCAATGCCGAATTTCAATAAACGGGTCTGATTCGTTTGTATGAATCAGACCCGTGTTCAACCGATAAATAATGGAATCGACTTGGATCAATAAATTTGCGGATTTTCGACAGCGGAGGTGCAAAATTGCCAAGAACTGTCTGAAGGATTTGCCCGAAATGCCAACAATTTATTGACATCCGCTCTTGAAAGCGATCCGTTTTCCAATTCCACTTCGATGAGCGTATCAAAATCCGTTAAGGAATAATTTTGGACTTGCGCTTTTCGAAGATTATCTAATCCTGATTGCATTCCATAGGTAAAAATCGAAGCAATTCCCAGAACATTACAGCCATTTTCACGGAGGATCTGAACGACCTCGACGACGCTGCCAGCTGTGGAAATCAAATCCTCGATGACAACCACTTTCCAATCTTTTTCAAAACGGCCTTCAATTTGATTATTTCGCCCGTGATCTTTGGTATTTCCTCGAACATAACCCATCGGAAGATTCATAATATCCGCAACGATCGCTGCGTGAGGAATTCCGGCGGTAGAAGTGCCGAATATTGCTTCACAATCAGGGTAATGTTCCCGAATGATCGAAACTAAGCCGTTCTCAATATCTTTGCGAATTTCCGGATAAGAGAGCGTAAGCCGATTGTCACAATAGATCGGGCTCTTAATTCCGCTGACCCAAGTAAACGGTTCATTGGGGCGTAGAAAAACAGCTTTGATATCTAACAGATGTTGAGCGATTTCCCTTTTCATTTCTATCCTCCTGAATGGTGATTCAATCATACTCCGTTGATCTAAGCTTCACCTAAAAAATCGTGACAAAACCGATCATAAGCGGCGACTGGATCTTCCGCACGGATGATCGGACGTCCCACAACAATATAATCGGTACCGATTTCTCTTGCTTGAGTGGGAGTGGTAATTCTTGCCTGATCATCTTTGATTGAATCCGGCAAGCGAATTCCCGGAGTGACGGTAATGAAATCCTCTCCCAATCCCTTTTTTACGATAGCGGCTTCAAGAGGACTGCAAACGATACCGGATAACCCAGCTTCTTTTGCGTTTTGCGCATAATGCAGTACGGTTTCCTCCATAGTAGCTTGGATCAGCAATTCCCGATTCATTCTTTCTTCGCTGGTAGAAGTGAGTTGAGTTACTGCGATTACAAGCGGTTTTGATCCGTCGGATCGAAAAGCTCCTTCCATTGCAGCTTTCATCATTTCGGTTGTTCCGGCTGCGTGAACATCGATGATGTCCGGGTCCAGTTTTGAAAGACTTTGCATAGCGGACATGACGGTATTCGGAATATCATGGAGTTTTAGATCAAGAAATATTTTATGGCCGCGAGCTTTAATCTCCCGAACGATAGCCGGTCCTTCGAAATAGAATAGTTCCATTCCGATTTTTACAAAAGGTTTTTGGGTTTTGAACAAATCCAAAAATGCCAGGGTGGATTTTGCATCTTTAAAATCACAGGCAATTATTACATCTTTCATTGTATTGTTCCTTCTATTTGTGAGAGTTGAATTATCCATAACTTTTTATCGATTAATACAAAAAAAGGTCTCGCGCGCAGCGAGACCTTCAGGTGAATTCCTATTTTGCCTATTCATTCAATCTTGCCGATCTCACTGTATCGCGCTTAAAGATTTTTTATTATGTTTAGTTTATCATGATTTTATCTTTGATAAAAAAGAAATTTTTCGATCGTGACAATTTTGATTTGATAGACTTAAGAATAAATGGAATAACGGATTCATTTATTCCCTCAAAAAGAGACGAATTTCTTTGAATTCAGTTTATTCACAAAGTGCCATTCCTTATTAATTCTAATATTTCATTCAGGATAACTATTTCCTCATCATTCGGAACTACCCAAATCGGAATTTCAGAGTCACTTCGACTGACAAGTGAAGGTTTTTCAAAAGAGGCGTTCTGATTTGCATGATTGTCTAATCTGATTCCCATATTTTCCGAATCCTTAAAAACCTTTTCTCGCAATTTCCATGATTTTATACCGAGATCGTCCGTAAATGCAATCGCATCCGCTCCGTCCAACAACCAGACAAATGCACCGATATAACTTTTTAAGCGATGGCTGTAAGCGTCATATGCCAGCTGACAATCTTCATTTCCTCGTTCGCTTTCGTCGATTATTTCAATCAGATTTGAAGAATATCCGGATAATCCGATCAATCCGGATTGGTTATTCAGAACAGAATCCACTTCATCTGCGCCCATTCCCGAACGAATCAAATCAAGCACAATTTCCGGATCCAGATCGCCGCAACGAGTTGACATGATCAGTCCTTGCAACGGAGAATATCCCATCGAAGTATCATAAGGTAATCCTTTCTTGATTGCTGTTACGCTGGATCCGCCGGTTCCCAAATGGCACATCACTAAATTCAACTGTTCGATCGGTTTCCCGAGCAAATCCGGCATTTTCGAAAGGATGTTTTGATAAGACAGGCCATGGAAACCATATTTACGAAAGCCATATTCATCGGCAAGTTTTTTTGGAAGTGCATAGACTTGGGATTCTTTGGGTAATTTTGCATGAAATGCTGTATCAAAGACAGCATATTGTGGGATCTCCGGCAGCCTTGCTTTGCAAACTTCGATCACACTGAAGGAATTTGGATTGTGAATCGGGGCAAAACGGAAGGATTTTTTTAATTCGTAAAAAACATTTTCATCGATTTTAACACTCCGATTGAAACGCGGCCCGCCATGAACAAAACGATGCCCTATGCCATCAACCGTGATATTCTCTCCTTCCAATAAAGTTAATATAACGCCGGCGGCAATACGATGAGACGGAAGGCTAATTATTTCTTTCCCCTGTTTATCATTGATCCGATATTCTATGAATGAATCCGCTTTCGTTTGCGTAGCAACATTTTTTGCTTTTCCGGATGCGATCATTTTCGGCTGATCATTTTCCGAGACTTGGTAAACTTTGAATGCCTGTGATGAACTGCCACAATTAAAAATTAAAATATTCATAAAAATTTTATCCTTATTAAATATTGTTTTACTTGAATTAATTATCTGAAATAGAATTTTTTGATAAGCATAAAGAAAATTGAGGAAACTCGTTCTGAGAATCGGTATCTGTCGATGTGAATTTATTTGGTAAAATCGGTCTCAAGTAAAAAATTCTGTTCTTTGCTTTTTAGCCGCAAGTACTCTGAAAACAGGAACTCATATTGCCGAGATCTATTTGAAATCTTGTCAGCTAAATTATAATTTTCACTATGATTATACCAGTGAGTTTACTCTCATTTCGACTCCGGAGGTTCAATGAAAAAAGCTAATCTTACACCCCATATTGAATGCAGTCCCGAGGATTTTGCAAAAACCGTTTTGTTACCCGGTGATCCTCTTCGGGCAAAAATGATTGCAGAGACTTATTTAACCGATGCGGAATTGGTAAACCATATCCGCGGAGCAAACGGATATACGGGGTATTACCATGGGAAGCGTGTTTCGGTTATGGGCAGTGGGATGGGAATGCCTTCTATAGGGCTCTATTCCTATGAGCTTTATCATTTTTTCAACGTCAGTTCCATTATTCGGGTCGGATCGGCAGGTGCTATCGCGCCGGATCTAAAGCTGTATGATATTATCCTCGCGCAAGGCGCTTGTACGGATTCGAATTATTTTGAAAGCTACCACATCCCGGGCAAATTTGCTCCGATTGCGGATTTCGGATTATTACGTCAGGCAGTGGAAGAATGTGAAAATAATCACATATCATTTCAAGTCGGAAATATTCTATCCTCTGATGTTTTTTACCGGGAAGGCGGCATTGCGGAGACTCTCCAATGGCGAAAGATGGGTGTCTTAGGTGTGGAAATGGAATCGGCAGCTTTATATATGAATGCAGCTCGCGCCGGTAAGAAAGCTTTGACTATCTGCACGGTATCGGATTTGCTTGAAAGCGGTGAGGCGGCAAGCGCCGAAGAACGTCAAAATGCATTTAATGACATGGTAAAAATCGCTTTAGCCATTGCAGAGTGACGAAAATTTATATCGCGAGGGCTTCCCCGCTGCTGACGGTTTGTTGCCGGGAATATTTTTTAGAACGTTCCAAATATCGTAAAAGCTTCTTCACTCGCGGACGATTGTAGCGCTGCATAATAATGGGAATTATATTGTTCGCAAATGCATAAGCTACCATAATCCATCCGACATTAACGGTATTCCAAAGAAAAAAGAAAAAGCCGGGGATGATCATGAGATAGTGACAGAATTCCGAACGACAACTTTCAAGGATCCAAGTTCGCAGATTTTCCGTCGAATAATCTCCAATATGCTTCACTTCATAGGCATCTTCATAAAGCGCAGCGCCGGAAGGCAAATGGTCTTTCCAAGCTTTTACTCGAAAATATTTCTCATAAAACATGCCATCTTTTTCCCATTTTCTTGTGCGGAAAAGCGCAGATTCGGGATTAAAAACATTTGCTGGGATACGAGATGTCCAATAGCCAATCGAAAGATGAATAATAACCCATATAACAATATCGAGAAGAATCGTCTCAGTCTGAGTTAGAAATATCTGTCTCATGATTAAATTAATATTAACACCACATCCTGATTCTTTCAATTCTTTCGTTGAATTGAAGTACTGTTTTTTTGGGGAAAAGACCGAGTTTATTCTTTAGCAAAATGAATCGGACGATCATTCTACAAAAAAATATTAAACATCGTCTGAAACCCTTATATATACCGGTTTATTAACAGAGAGCATTTCGCTCTTATATTGAAAAGAACATTTCAAAAATGGCTGTCAGGAAATGTATTCGGTTTTTTTCTTCTGTAATGAAAATGCAGAGGATGGAAAACCAGTAAACAACTCAATTTCGATTTTATTAACAACGGGGAAAGCATTTAAGATCGCTTCAATGATCTTCTTTCTTAATTCCTCTTTATTCTGCTCGTCAGAATATATTTTTAAATAAAGAGATTCTTTTTTTGCTGCGGCATCAAATCCATTTATTTCCGGAAATTGGAACAGAATATCATCCAATTCGGCGATTGTACAAAAACTGTCCATATTTTGTATTCGTTTTGAAATCCATTTATAGGTGCTCAGAATAGTACCGCATGGGCATTTGCCCGGGATAATTTGGCTGATATCCTTGGTTCGATAGCGTATCAAAGGCATTCCATGCCGGGTCAGTGTGCTCAACACCACTTCACCGGGCTCACCTTCAGCAACAAGATTTCCATCTTTATCGATCAGCTCGAAATAAAGATCCGCTTCCCGCAGATGGTAACCGCGTTTCAGATAACAATCCACTCCCACTCCGAGACCTGCTTCTGTCATGCCGTAATGTTCCAAAACGTCGCAATTCCAAGCGGACTCGATCGATTTTTTCAAGATCGGAGATGCATAATCTGTGGATAAAAGTAAGGATCGAATCGGGCAGCTCCCTCTATCGGATAATTTCCAAGATTGAACCAATGTGTAAACTTGCTTGGGCGCGCCAACCAATGCGTCCAATTTTTCTGAAGCGATTAAATTATTGATTGGATCCGGATTGTTGAAAGGTCCTATTGAATAAGGTTGAGCACCGATTTTTCTGACTGCCCGACTTAACAGATCGCCTACGCTTCCCGTCGGATGACAGGGGAGTAAAACTAAAACTTTTGAATGGGAAGAAATTAAAGTCGACATTCCATAGGCAAAAAAATCAACCGTCAATTGTTGATCATCTTTGGTGAAATAAATTCGTTTCGCCGTACCGGTTGTGCCTGAAGTGTTCAATGTCACAATTCGTTCTATTTGACTTTGAGAAGTACAAACCATCCGTTGTCCTTTTTCCGAAATGTCATCCGAAGTCGTAAATGGAAATTGTTGAAATTCTTCAAGATTTCTTAATGGAATCGAATTCGAAAAATCAGCTAATTTCTCCTTGTAGAAGGGACTATGATTCATGCAGAACGTCAAAGTGTCATTCAATTGATCCAACTGCCATTTTTTTAATTTTTCGAGCGTTAAGGAGTGATCCGGAATGCCGAGCTTCCGTTCAATTTCCAGCTGAACGGGAGTGATCATTTTCGGAACATGGATAGGCTCCGTCATTTGCGGTAAAGTGTCTCTCCGTCCCGGTTGCTGAGGTTATAAGCGCAGAAAGGAATCAGGCGACTATCCGGTGAAACGATCATGATATAGCAGCGCTTCAGACGTTCCAAGTCAAGATTCCACGCGTCTTGAAAAGCCATCGCTGAAATTGTGAAATGATTTTTTTGCCGGTTTTCTAAGAAAGAATCCCAGTCGGAGACGATTTTGTAATCGGATTGCTTTTCCTCTTTAAGCTTCCGAAGTGTCCAAGTTTTGGCGACGAAATTTTGAGCTTTTTGACTTGAATTTTGTCGGTCTACCAAAAGACTGCAGCAACTGCCTGAAATTTCATCCGGGTTAAACTTTGACAGAGGCATCAGAAAGCCGTCTTCCGTATGTATAAAATTGGCTTGAAATCCGCATTTCGGATGTTGACCGCTGCACGGTTTAAAGTTTTCGATATGAATCAAGCCATTCGTCTGCTCTTCAATTTTCCGCATGAGTTCGGGGAGCGTGATCCGGTCTGCATTTTCGGGCGTTTTTTCATACCTTCCCATATAACTGATCGGTTGAAAATGCACACATCGAACAATCGGGAGATTGGAAACGGCTAAGCGAATAATCTCTCCCAAATTCTCATCGTTGATTCCCGTTATTATCGTAGGGACCAGAACGAGACCGATTCCGACTTCTTTACATCGTTCAATTACTTTTAATTTTGTTTGGTATAAATTCTGTCCGCGGATTTTACGATAGATCGTATCCTCAGTCCCGTCAAACTGCAAATATACGACAGATAATCCCGCTTCCGATAAGGATTCCAAATAACCTTTTTCATGTGCGATACGGATTCCGTTCGTATTCAGCTGAAAAAAGCCGAATCCCATTTCTTTGCCCATGCGAATAATTTCAGGTAAATCGTCGCGAACTGTAGGTTCTCCGCCGGAAAGTTGGATATTGAACGGACCTCCCGCTGTAAGAAGCATTTGAAACCACCCGTGTATTGTTTCCAAAGACGGATCAAGATCCGAATATTCATTCGAGGAAGCATAACAAACCGGGCATCCCAGGTTGCAGCGTTTGGTCACTTCTAATAATACACAACATGGTCTTTGTCGGTGATCCGGGCAGAGCCCGCAATCATAGGGACATCCCCGAATGATCGGAGAGATTGGGTGTTCGATTTGATAATGGATACTGCGCATCGTCCATGATTCGAAATCCGGATTATCCCGCCAAACGATTGTCGAAAAATGTCCATGACTCGGACAATCTTTATCCAAATAAACATGACCATCCGGATGAACATTATAACTTGCGGGGATTTTCTCCAAGCAAATCGGGCAAACGCTCAAGGTTTTTGAAAGTTCACGGTAATCATCCATCCAAACTTTCTCCCGAGAGATCAAATCCGTTGTTTACCAATAGTTCTTTAATATATTGGAAAGTGTCTTGAATTATTTCCGAACAGCGCTGCATATCAATTTTTCCAACGTTGGAACCTAAGATGTCGGCGCAACGGATTCCTCCGTAAATTTTTCCATACTTGTCATAAAACCAGTGAACCAAATCTTCAATCATAAACATTAAGCGCGGGTCATCCTCATCATCGGCTTGACCTTTTCCCGCATATAAACTAAGAACAGCGGTTGCACCGGTCAAGACACCACATATATCACCCGTCCAGCCTAATCCACCGGCAAAGCCCGTCATAGAACGGACCAAATCCGGATTATCCTTGCCTTGGAGTTCCAAGGCTTTCAACATTAACATTTGGCTGCAAGTAAAACCTTGTTTCCCCATTTCTATGATTTCATCCGAATCATCCATTTTTTCTCCTTTTATCATTACCCACTTGCTGATACACGTTCGGCTATCAAACAGATATATCCGATATTCTTCAATTTATATGGGAACTTGTTTTCGGGAGCACTTCCTTCCCATAAAAATTTAAGTCGTAAACTCTGCAGAACCGTAGACTGATCTTCCCAGTAACGGACTGAAAGACCCGTTTCGCCAAAGAGATTAAATAATTCGTCTGCGAGACGGATTTTCGGATGATCGCTTTCGGAATCGATTCGATTTTTCTCTGATTCCTCCTCAGGGTATCGCATATAAAGATCACTGAACATAAGGATTCCACCGGGTTTCAACACTCGTATTATTTCCGTTAATGAACCATCATCGGTCGGCAAGATACTCAGTACGCATTCCATTAAAACCGCATCGACGGTTTCCTCTAATATGGGAATAGCGTTGCTTTGTCCTTGAATTCTTTCCGAATTCAATTTTTCGGAAGGACATCGAAGAATGTCCAAACCAATCGCTCGATATCCTTCTGATGACAGGAATCGACAGGCATCTCCGTCTCCGCAACCGACGTCCAAAATCATCGAGCCTTTTTGGAGAAGGCTGAGGTTGAGCAACTTTTTGGTCAGGGCGATCCCTCCCGGAGCGGGATTCATCCGAAAACAGCTTTCCGGAATTATTTATCCTCCATCTGTTGTTCAATCTCTAACATCTTCTGTGTTGCTAAGGATTCTGGAATGAAGATCTGTCCGCAGACTTTACAAACCGGTAATTCAACCGGAAAAGAACCATCCAAATAGGAGACAACAACTTTTCTCAGTTCGAGTTCGCTGTTGCATTTTGCGCAGCGCCAGTGAACAAATTCCTCTTCAGTAACATATTGCGCCATCAGTTTCCCTCCTCAACAACCATCCGGTGTGAATACACATTGAAAACTTCAAAGCCATCCTCTTTTGGGAGATATTCCACCCAATAGGTAACACAGGAGGGTTTGAAGTGCGCCAAATAATGACCGGTTTCCTGATTAATCATTGCCCTCCCCGATTCTTTTGCATAGTAAAGCACTTGTCGGATATCTTCTTCGAGAATCATCCGATCTTCCATCAGTTTGCGGATTGGGTCATTGAGAATAAGTTGAATATCTTCATAAGGGGCTTCTTCAGGCATTTCTTCCCTCCAATATTGTTTTAATAAATGTCTTTTTACTCGGGTTCGATTTTCATGCCGCATGGAATAATCCGGTCGAATCGGTAATCGATGTTCGATCATTAATTTTGGATCGAATAAAATATCCAAAATATGATATGCCGGTTTTCCGGATCTCAAAAAGAAATCACGACACATTATGCAATAAGTCAGATAATCCGATTGATTTTGAGAAATACGAGCTTCATTCGTATCTCTGCTTAAAGATGGGTTCGAATTCCAAACGTTTCCGCCGTAGCTGCAACAGGTTGCCAACTCCCGATTATAAGGCAGCTCTTCCAATTCAATCCCTAATTTCATCGCAAGGGATCGGACAGCTTCCTGCATGTCCGGTTGGTCGCGAGAAGCGCATGGGTCATGGATCGCCATTTTAATTGAATTCAGCCGATTTTTCCCGTTGAGTAAAGAATCGGATTTTGCCATTAAAGGCCAGATGGAACGAACGTTGATCTCCGGATAATTTTCGCGAAACATTTTCAGACAGGTGGGACATGAAACAATTAATTCAGGTTTCCCTAATACTTCCCAATCTGATAACAGCTCTGAACGAGCTTGATTAAATTTTTCTTTTTCACCTGCCCAATCCGCAATTGCTCCGCAACAACGTAAAAGAATACCGACCGGTTCTTCCATTTCATTCTGAAGCCATGAAAATATGGTTTCGATTGAGGAAGGATTCGATGCCGGCAATTGGCAGCCGGGGAAAAATGCATATTTGCAAGCTTTTGAATCGACGGGAACTTTCGCGAGCCGAAATTTCTCACTGTTTGAAAAAGCCATATCCCGCAGCGCAAAGTCGAAAGCAGATGGCGGCATTTTCTTCGTTGCCACCATCGTTTCACGAGCCTCTTGGACGACTTTTTGAAAGGGAATATGGTTCGGGCATATGGCTTCACATTGGCCGCATATCGAGCAGGAGTTTATCATTTTATTTTTCTGACGCAATCCGGTACAAATAGAAATATTGTTATAAATCTGCCTGACATAAGTTCGCGGCGAATCTTGGTAATGTCGAATTAATTCGCATCCTTTTGCGCATTCCATACATTGACATTGGATACAACGGGCGGCTTCTTTTATGATATCCGCCTGGTCGGTTCTTTTTGAGTCCGTAGAAATGAACGATTGGGAAGGTTGAATGCCTTTTAGAGACGTGAACAAACGACATTCATAGGCTCCTTCGTTTTCTCTCGAAGCCGTTAGGGATACTTTTTGCAGATAACGATCCATAGAAATTGCCGCTCTCCGCCCGTCGGACATTTGATCGACCCAGTGACCGACCGGTGCGCTTCCGCTGAAAATCCCTTCGGTAACCGTCATACGGGTTATCGGATCAATTGAAAGCTCTTCAGACAAATGGGGAAGATAAATGCATTGAAATTCTGAATCGCCGATTCGAAAAAGGCGCGAATCATTATGAGATAATTCTTCAAATTGAGGCAATTTGAAACCAGTTTGAATTTTTACACCGATTTTTTCGAGCAAGCGAATTGCATTTTCTATTTCAGCGGAAGGTAAAATTTCTTCGTTAAACGCACGCAAATTTTTGGCTAAAACGGTATCCGCATNNTTGGTAACCTTTCCTACGCAAATCATATGCGGTGGATAAGCTGTCCAATTCCGATCCGAAAATTCCCGCTTTCTGGCGTTTTTCCGGCAATACCTTCGGTAAAAAAGACGGATCGGCATATTGATTCAGAAAAGCTTCGATCGGACGGATTTGTATCCCTTCACCGATTTCAGAAAGACGGCATTTTAAAAGGCAAGGGGAATTACATATTTTGCTCAGAATCGAAGGAAACGGGACATTTTTCTGATAGAGTGAATATGCGTCCTCAAATTTTCCGGAAGCAACCAGTTTTAACATCGTCCGGCTGTCGACATGTAAAGGACAAGCAGTCACACAAGCAGGCGGCTCATTCTGGATGCATAAGGATTCCATTGTGCGCATGAATTGCTGATCCATTTTTACTCCTCGGTATTGTTATTGTAGCTCGAAAAAATGAAACGAACCATATCTTCTCAAAAATAAAAGGCTGCCCTGTTGGAGGAAAAGGACAGCCTTCTGCATCAAATCAGACTCTTTACTTGTTCAGCGCTTTCAACCCTTCCAACACCTTTTCCGGATAAGCCGGAAGGTGGCGAATTCGCACACCGCAGGCATTATTGATAGCGTTGATGACTGCAACATGGGAAGCAGTTAATGGAAGTTCACCAACCCCGCCAGCTCCGAAAGGACCGTATTCGCGCGGATTTTCGAACATCTCGATATCCCACTCATCCGGAATATCATTACAATAAGGAATTCCTGCACCGCGCATGGTAGTATGCTTGTTATAGTCTTCAATGTCTTCTGACAGCGCCAAGCCGATTCCTTGAGCACACCCACCCAGCATTTGGCCTTCAACAATCGCACGATTGTTGATGACACCGCAATCGCCAAAGCAGGTAAATTTATCGACTTTGGTTTTTCCGGTTGCTATTTCCACCGTTACTTCCGCCATGAATAAACCGTATTGGTAAACCATAAAGGGGCGACCTTGACCGTTTTCGTCGCAGCTGGTGGCTTCGGACATGACAAATTTGCCGGTTACTTTGGTTTCCTTGCCGTCCGCTTTCATTTCATCATAAGTACGATAACTGCCATCCGCCTTTCTCATTTGGTCAAGCAGATTTTCGCAGGCGATTCGAATGGCATTTCCGGTCATGGTCTGGGAGCGTGAACCGCCGGCAGGTCCGGAATTTGGGGTTATTTTGGTGTCGTTGAATACCAATTTAATCTGTTCGGGTTTGAAGCCGGCTTTCCGAAGGGCTTCATGAGCGGTACCCAACGCACCCGCATCATTTCCCTGCCCATGCTCTTCCCAGGAAGAATAGATAATGACTTTTCCGTCCGGGGATAATTCAGCAATGGCTTCCGAAGAATCGGCTCCGTCCAATCCGCAACCGTAGACCCCCAATGAAATACCGACGCCCTTCTTATATTCCGGTGTTGATTCGGCTTTGGCTTTTGCTTTAGCCGCTTCATATTTTGGTCTCATCGTATCGAACATCTCTTCGAAGCATAAACTGTCGGGTGTCTGGCCGGTCGGTGTCGTTGATCCTTCGCGATAAATATTTCGATAACGCAGTTCGAACGGATCGATCCCCATTTTTTCAGCGAGTTCATCGATACAAGATTCCGAAGCCAAAAAAGCTTGAGGGGAGCCGTAGGCACGGAAAGCAGATCCCCATATATGATTGGTACAAACTGTCCTTCCGATGCTTCGGATGTTCGGAATGTTATATCCGGCGCCCATAAATTGGCTGACACGCAAGGTCAACAGATCACCGAATTCAGAATAAGGACCATGATCAACAGACCAATCTCCTTCCATGGCTAACAATTTGCCGTTTTCATCGGCCGCCATTCTGCATTTCAGGAACATGGGAGAGCGTTTTCCGGTATAAATCATGTGTTGATAATAGTTATAAATCAAAACGACCGGACGTTGAGTAGCCAGGCAGGCGACTCCGACCAAAGCCTCCATTGTCGGACTGAACTTATATCCGAAAGTGCCGCCGGCATTATTTTCTACAATTCGCAGTTTATCCAGCGGAACACCCATCCCTTCCGCAATCATTGCTGCATGGAGATGAATTCCGATGGATTTTGAATGAATCGTCAGATTGCCGTCTTCGTCTATATAAGCAAACCCATTGTCCGGTTCCACCGTCAGATGCGGCTGGCGTTGCAGGTAATAATTCCCTTCGACCGTGTAAGCAGCTTTTTCAAAAATCGGTTTGGTATCGTTTCCTTTTACATTCTTCTGTTCAAAATAAATGTTCGGAGTCCCCGGATGAATTTCAATGGCATCTTCTGCCATTGCGGCTGGAGCGTTCATATAAGCCGGCAAAATTTCCAATTCGACTTTTACCAGTTTTGCTGCGGCATCCGCCTGTTCCTGGGTATCCGCACAGACAATCGCGATCGCGTCTCCGATTTGGAAAACTTTTTTATCGCAAAGGATCGGACGATCCCATCCGTCTCCTTTATTGGTCGGGAAGGTGATCAGGCCGGTAATTTGGTTTCGACCTTTGACGTCTTTCGCTGTTACAACTTTGAAAACGCCTTCCGCTTTTTCAGCTTCGGAAGTGTCAACAGAGATAATATTCGCATGAGGTACCTGTGACTGAACCAAGGCACAATGAAGGGTATTCGAAGGCATTTTTGCTGCCACATCCGCACCGAAATCCCATGTTCCGGTCACTTTTGCATCCAAGGACGGACGAGGACGACGAGTTCCCCAAACCTTATTGTCTTTGGGTTCTTTATATGTTATTTCTTCAATACTTTTTTCTCCGCGCAATACGGCTGCGGCATCGATCACTGAATCAATATAAGGTTTATAGCCGTTGCACCGACAAACATTATGATGTTCTGTAAACCAATCCCGAATTTGTTGTCGAGTCGGATTTGGATTTTCCTGTAGCAATGCATAGGAAGAAATCACAAAACCCGGAGTACAAAAACCGCACTGTGCAGCGCTATGGAATTTCATTGCTGTTTGAATTGGGTGCAAATGTCCGGGAGTACCGATCCCTTCAACAGTTAATATGGTTGATTCATCCGGAATTCGGGACATTTTATGGATACAAGATAAAACGAGTTTGCCGTTCAATATGACTGAACAGGCACCACAGTGTCCCTGACCGCAACCTTTTTTTACTCCCAGAACATGCAGCTGGTTTCGAAGCACATCTGCCAACATCGCATCCGGGTTATGAATGACGACTTGACGGATTCCATTAACTATTAGAGTCTTTTTTTCCATAAAATCTCCTTCTTTTGCGAACAATCAACCTATATTCTATTTATTTACAACCAGTGCTAACAGTTAAATGATAGGTTAAGAATGAGGAAACGTCAATTAAATTTGGAAGATTTTGTGAAATATGGTACAAAATGCTTTTGAATTAAGTTGAATGTCATAATAAAAAATCAAATATTAAATAAATAAGTAATCTCATAATAATGAAATATTTCTCAAAGAACTATTTTAAACAAGATATATTAATAAAATATAATATAGTTGTGTAGTATATAATTATGTTTATGCAAAAAATATTTTTAATACTCGTTTTTTGTTTTTGCAGGTATAATTCCAAAAATTCGGTAAGCAATGGAATGAAATCTTAAAAATCTAGAAAACCGCGTCTTTTCGTTCCGAATTCCATAACAAATAGAACCTTTTGAACTTGTTGTATGAATAAAACAACTTGATTTGGAAAATCCAAGAGGAAAAAATATGAAAACCTTATTTTCGAATGCTGATATCTTAACCCCAAAGAACAACTGGAATGTCATTCGGAATGGTTATTTAGGCATTACCAATGACACTATCTCTTATATCGGCGGGNNCGATTGAAAAATATGATATTGAAAAAAATCTTTACAACTGTCTGATTATTCCGGGTTTATATAACATGCATACTCATACACCGATGGCTGCTTTACGCGGTTTGGGAACTAATTTGCCATTAGATCGTTGGTTATTTGAAGCTATGCTCCCGATTGAACAGAAAATGATCCCTGCGGATAAGAGCGTAGGAGTCAGGTTGGAAATGATGGAAATGTTGGCTTCCGGAGTGGTCTCTTTTTCTGATATGTACCATTATCCGAACCATTATATCGAGGATGTGATTCAATCAGGAATGAAAGCAAACCTTAGTTTTCCGATTATGGCGGTTATGGCTTCCGATTTGAATAAAAACAAAGAGATTATGAGATTATCGGTCGAATTTTTTGATGAATTTAACGGTATCGCAGATGGAAGAATTATTACTGATTTTGCGATTCATGCCGAGTATACCAATAATGTTGAGATTGTCCGCGAGTATTCGGAAATATGTAGAGGAAAAAAAGGTCGGATGCATATTCATCTTTCCGAAACCAAAAAAGAACACGAAGAATGTAAGAAGCGCTACGGAAAAACTCCAGCTGCCTGGTTCTATGATCTGGGAACATTTGATAATCCGACAATCGCGGCACATTGTGTGATGGTGGAGCCGGAAGATATTCTCTTACTGAAGGAAAAAGATGTGACGGTTGTTCACAATCCTTCCAGTAATATGAAATTGGGAAGCGGTGTTATGCCGATTCGGAAGATGAAAGAAAAAGGACTGCGTATAACGATCGGAACGGATTCGTCCGCCAGTAACAACAACCAAAATATGATCGAAGAGATGGCATTGACCGCATTAATTCATTGCGGTTTTTCTCAGGACCCGACCGTTTTGTCTCCAAACGAAGTCCTTACGATGGCGACTTTAAACGGTGCAGCTGCTCAAGGGCGCTCGAATTGTGGAGAATTGGAAGTGGGAAAGAAAGCCGATTTGGCAGTGATTGATCTTGATAAACCCCATCTGATGCCGATTCATGATTATCCTTCCTTGATTGTCTATTCCGCACAAGCTGCGGATGTAATCATGACAATGGTAGACGGAAGAACTCTTTATGAAAAAGGTGAATTTTTATCGATCGATAAAGATCAAGTGAAATTTGACTTAAAGAAATCGCTTGAGAGATTGTTTTAATCGATTCAATTCAGATAAATATTTTCTCAATCCGAAAATTAATTCTTCGTCGGAAATGCTCTTAATACTGCGAGGCGTATTTTCCTTCGAATAAAAGAACCTCCCGAACCCATATGAGAGAAATTATCTCAGTTCCTTACGATCAGAGAGGAATTCTTTGCTTATTTCATTTTTCTTTTTGAGAGATTCATGACGGCAATCGCAAAGAAAAGGGCTCCGATAAGCAGCATATAGCATAAACTCATCCATGGTGTGATTTCTTTGCTTCCAACAAAAAAAGTGACTCCCATCATTTCTTTGAAACCATTGACGGCCGCTTCAGGGACACCGTTGAACCCGATTTTCAGCGGAATATCCATGAAAATTTGACGGGCAAGTGAGGCAGAATGGGAAACGGGAAAAATTCGAATAATTGTTTGCACACTGTTCGGAAGTTGTCCGATCGGGAGATAAATTCCCGTCAAAAAACCGATCAATGTGCCGATGATTGTGCTGAATGCAGAAAAAGCATTCGCTGTATGAATGAATCCAATAATGACTTGAATTATCGAAACACTCATGAATGAGTTAATCAAAATGATCCCGATTATTTTGAATATCGCAACTGCACCTAATAGTTCTCCGCCATCGGCAAGAATAAAGATTTCTCCGAGAATAAAAGCAATCAAACTCATGATGACGCTGATAATGTACACACTTAACAGATAACCCGCTGCCAAGCTGCTGCGTTTGACTGGAGCGGAGAGAAAGTCCTTTTCAATTTTCAGTTCACGATCTTGGATCATAATTTCGAATGCACCGATGGCAGTTGTAAATCCCGTGACGGATATCAATCCAGCCATAATCCAACTATTCATAATGAATTTTGCATATTCTTGATTGGGAAACTCGCTGGTCCAGGCATTTCCGAGAAACAATACATAGAGACCGATGATGATAAAGACTGAAAGCAATGAAAAGAAAACCGTTGCTTTATCGCGGAAATACAATTTTATATTTCTTGAAGCAAAGGGAATCATTCTCGAATTTCCTTTCCAGTTATTCCAATAAATGCGTCGTCCATTGTCCCGTTCAGAACTTCGAATCCATTCAGGTTTTGCCGGAAATGGTCTAAAATAGGAAGCGCGTCTGTAGTGTGTGGCAATCGGATAATAAACTGATCTACTACTCTTGTGTACATTATTCCCAACGCTGCCAAGTCGGACAACCCTTTTATTTCGTCTTTAAAGGATAGTTTCAGCAGATCACTCGTATATTTCTCTTTTAATTCAAACGGAGTTCCGCGAGCGGCAATCTTTCCCTCGTCAATCACGACGACATAATCCGCTTCAGCCGCTTCTTCCATATAATGCGTCGTCAAAAAGATCGTCATTTCCCGGTCGCGTTGCAATTTTCGGATAACTTCCCATAAATTCTTACGGGTTTGCGGGTCCAACCCGGTGGTCGGTTCATCCAGAAATAGAATTTGGGGTGTGTTGATCAGGGCGCGTGTTATGTCTGCTCTGCGACGCTGACCTCCGGAAATTTTTCCATAACGTTGTTTCGCATAATCTTGAATTCCGGTTGTTATGATGGCATTCCTTACAGACTCTTTGATCTGATCTTTAGTGAATCCGTAAAAACCCGCTCGGAAGAAGAGATTTTCTTCCACCGTCAATAATCGATCCAAAAGATTATCCTGATAAACGACTCCGATCGAAGACCGTATCTTATCATCTTCTTTTCCCAGTACCAGACCGTCCACGACTACTGTTCCCTTATCGGGCATGAGAACGGTTGTAATGATATCAATTGTCGTTGATTTCCCGGCACCATTCGGTCCGAGAAAAGCAAAAAGATCCCCTTTTTCGACATAAAAACTAATATCTTGGACAGCTTGGATAGATCCATAAGATTTTGACAGTTTGTCAACTTCGATAATTTTTGGCATGAACCTCTTTTCTTTCCGTTCTCATCAGCTATCTATCTGGATTTTGATTCATTCTAAAATTAAATGAAATCTTCTTCCTATATCGATCTTCAAATTCCTGTTTCGGTTCAAAATCCGACAAATCTAAGTATACTTGAAGACATTATGAATAATAGACAATTACATGAAGTGCATCTCTTAGAATCTCCGGATTGGAAAGATTATGTACTTTTGGACAGCGGGGGAGGACGAAAACTGGAAAGATTCGGCAGATATATCCTAATTCGCCCGGAAGCGGAAGCTATGTGGAGCCCGTTACTTCCCGAAACGGAATGGCATAAAGCTTCCGCTGAATTTAAACCTTCTCCTGAGGAAAACGGCGGCCATTGGATTTTTTATGAGAAGGACATTCACCCTTGGAATATCGGTTATAAAAATCTCAAATTTCAACTGATGTTATCCAACTCCAAACAGGTTGGCGTGTTCCCCGAACAAGCCTGCCAATGGGATTGGGTGTCTTCTTTGATCCGAAATTCCGAGAAACCGGTTAAAGTATTAAATCTCTTTGGATACACCGGTGCGATTACCATGGCCGCAGCCGAGGCAGGGGCGGAAATAACTCATCTGGACGCCTCCAAAAAAGCTGTGGATTGGGCAAAGGAAAATCAAAAATTGTCATCTTTGGAACAAACACCCATTCGTTGGATTATTGATGACGGGTTAAAGTTTGTTCAGAGAGAAGCACGGCGCGGTTCCTTTTACCAGGGAATCATTTTGGATCCGCCGAAATTCGGGCGGGGACCCAAAGGGGAAGTATGGGAATTTTATAAGAACTTTCCGGAATTGATTCAAGCCTGTCGGAATATTTTGGATTCAGAAGCTTTGTTTTTGTTGGTTACCGCTTATGCCGTTAAGGCTTCTTCCGTAACAGTTTATAATACGGTCAATGAAGTAATGAAAGGGATGGATGGGAGTGTTTCCGCCGGAGAAGTATGTTTAAAGGACAAATCCGGAGGAAGGTTACTGTCAATGGCGGTTTACAGCCGGTGGCAGAAGGAGGGATAAAAAATGAATTCCGAAAAAATGGCGATTATCGGTATCGGGGTGATGGGAAAAGCAATATTGACAGGTATCTTGAAAAAAGGGCTGATCTCTCCGCAAAATATTTCCGTTTATGATACCGATGCCGACAAAATGCGGTCTGCTCATGAGGAATTGGGAGTCAATGCTTCGGACAGCGGGACAGACGCGATCCGTAAAGCGGATGTGATTTTGATTGCGGTAAAACCGCAATTTCTTTCCGAGGTGTTTGTCGAATTAAAAAATAAAATTCATCCGGATGCGCTGGTGATATCCATTGTTGCGGGCGTCCCGATTGAACAGTTCCAAAAGGGACTGGATCACGAGCGGGTTGTCCGTGTGATGCCCAATACGCCGGCACAAATCGGCGAAGGGGTTTCCGGATGGTTTGCGTCTCGTGAAGTGACTGCCGATCAACGGAATCTGGCACAAGAAATCCTCGCTTGTACGGGATATGCCTTTGAATTGAAATCCGAAGACCAATTGGATCAAATAACAGCGGTTTCGGGTTCCGGTCCGGCTTATGTATTTTTGTTTATCGAAGCGATGATCGATACAGCAGTTCATATGGGATTAACGCGATCTTTGGCGACTGAAATCGTTATTCAGACCATCAAAGGGTCGACCGATTATCTTGCCATGCGAAAAGAGCACCCAGCTGTATTAAGAAATGAAGTTACTTCGCCGGGCGGGACGACAGCCGAAGCCCTTTTTGAAATGGAAAAATTGGGCTTTCGCAATGCGATTGCCGAAGCAATGTGGGCGTGTTACGAACGGACAATTGAGCTGGGCAAAGGTTCCGAGGGAAGTCATTGAAAGTTTTTTTGGATTCCGTCGGCTGTCGCTTGAATCAAGCCGAATTGGAGCAATTTGCGGCAAAATTCAAGCAACACGGTTACGAAATAACGGACAGTGCCGACAAAGCCGATTTAGCGATTATCAATACTTGTTCGGTGACGAAAGAAGCTGCTTCAGATTCGAGAGGAAAAATTCGAAATGCCGCTCGATCCGGACATACTCAAGTAATCGTCACTGGTTGTTGGTCGGAAATGGAACCGGAAGTCGCCTCGAAAATGCCGGGAGTAACACAGGTCGTTCGAAATCATGAAAAAGAACAGATTGCCTCAATCGTCACCGGGATACCGGAACCGTTTACAAATCCTGTTTCAATTAAGCGTGAAATATTACCCGGTGAACATTTTCGGAATCGGGCTTTTATAAAAGTCCAAGACGGATGCGACAATTATTGCTCATTTTGCCTTACGCGATTGGCTCGGGGAAAATCCCGCAGCGTGGCGGTCGAGACGATTTTACAGGATATACATGCAGCGGAAAACAGCGGAGGAAAAGAAATTGTTTTAACCGGTGTGAATCTCGGAGCATGGGGAATGGATCTCAATCCGCCACAAGGGTTACGAGATTTATTGAATCGACTGCTGGCGGAGACTTCGATTCCGCGGATTCGACTATCCTCTTTAGAATCATGGAATTTGGATGAGGCGTTTATCAGATTATGGGAGAATGGGCGGTTATGTCCTCATCTGCACTTGCCGTTGCAATCGGGTTCGGAAACGGTACTGAAACGAATGGTGCGCCGAAACAGTCTTCCTGATTTTTTGCGGCTGATTGAATGTGTAAGACAAATCAATCCCTTTTTTTCCGTAACCACTGATCTTATAGTGGGTTTCCCTGGTGAAACCGACAAAGAATTTCAACAGACGCTTGATTTTGTCCGAACGGCGGCTTTCAGCGGCGGGCATGTGTTCACCTATTCTGTCAGACCGGGAACCGCGGCGGCGAAATTAGATGGAAGAATTCCCAAAGATGTGAAACGGGAACGATCGAAAATATTGCGGGAACAATTGGATGAACAAAGAAAATCTTTCGGCATGAAAATGATCGGGACAACCACAAATGTGCTTTGGGAGTCTGCCGAACCGATCAACAAAGAAAATTACCGATTGAAGGGATTCAGTGAAAATTACCTGCCAGTGAAATGTATGGGCAGTCAAAACTTACTGAATCAAATCAGCAACGTAGAGGTGACTGATTTTGACGGAATTTCACTGGCAGGTAAAATCATCTCTTCATCGAATCATTAAATCGCAACCGGTTCGGCGTCCGGATGTTCTCCTGACCACCCCGTAACGGGCATCGCCATTATTTTTTCCATATCTTCTTGCGAAATCTCAAAATCGAAAACGTCCAGATTCTGTGCCATTCGTTCGGGAGAGGAGGCTTTCGGAAGCGGCAGAACATTATTTTGCAAACTGAAACGGATGCAAAGTTGCGGTACGGATTTATTATATTTTGCCGCAATTTCGTTCAGCAGCGGGTTATCTATCAACCGGGCTCGCCCAATCGGACTCCAAGCTTCCACCTGTATTCTTAAAGATTGACAAAAATTGACCGTCTCCGTTTGGGTATATCCCGGATGGAATTCGATTTGATCGACTGCCGGCATTATTTTACAAGAATTTAAAATCACATCCAAATGATGCGGCAGAAAGTTACTGACTCCGATTGCCCGCACTTTTTTCTCATCATATAATTCTTCGAGAGCCTTCCAAGTTTCCACAACAATCTTTTTCCAATCACATACGAGATCAGGCCGCGGCCAATGAATTAAATACAGATCCAAGTAATCTGTTTTCAACTGTTTACAGGAATCATTAAAAGCCTGCAATGTATTTTGATAGCCCATCTGAGTTTTCCATAATTTCGAAGTCAGGAAGAAATGATCTCGTGGCAAGCCGGATTTTTTAACAGCAGAACCGACAATGGCCTCGTTTTCATAGAATGAAGCGGTATCAAATAATGTATAACCCTGACGGATCGCTTCTTTAATAACGGATTCATCTCCATTTTCGGCTGCTTTATAGGTACCAAAACCTATTTTAGGAATTCTGACATTATTATTCAAAGTGAAAAATCCAATATCTTTACTCATTTTATTTCTCCTTTTCTGTCACTCATTCTTTTCTCGTTTACAGAATAGCATATTTTATAAATGAAACCATCAATAATTGCCCGGACCGAAGCAAACAGCTCCCGGAACCGCCACCAGATTTCATCATCAATCCGATGCCTTTTCAGATTTACCGGCGTACCGATCGCATCGATTCCGACGCTGACCGCCAGCCAAAGAACACGCGGCAAATGAAAAGGTTGCGTGATTAAAACAGCTTGATGAATATTAAAGTCGCATATCGCATTTCGGCATGAATCGAACGAACGGTGTCCGTTCGGATCGATCCAAATATCTTTTTCGGAGATACCCAAAGTCATTGCCGCGATTTTCATGGCTTGCGGTTCATTATAATAAAGCGAATGGTTATCCCCAGTCAACAGAACTTTTCTGATCTTTCCGGCTCGATAAAGCATTGCGGCAGTTTGAATCCTTTCCATCAGAACGTTGCTGGGAAGCCCTGTTTTTTCTAAGCCTGCTCCAAAAACGATACCGTATTCGTTGCGGGGGATGGATGTCAACGAAAAAATCCGTTTTTTTGCCCAAAGACTGATGCTGATTCGGATCAAAAGAAGAACGGTCAGGATAATAAAAATTGTCATCTTTGTCATCGATATTTTAATCCTTTAAAATCAATCCATTCAACCGATTCCGAATATAATCAATAAGAAAATGAGGCATCATGGATCAGAGATTTAAAATCATTCAACCTACTAATATTATACAAGCAGAGTTGCCTGACGGACGATTGATTGAAGGACCGCGCGGCGGAACGGTGGAAGAATTTCTGCAGCCCATTGTTTCGGAATTGGAATTTCCGCTTGTTGCGGCGATTGTCAATAAAGAATTACGAGAGCTCAGTTTCCCATTAATCAGTAATGCGAATATCGAACCTGTCACAACCGCTCAATCGGATGGCAAAAATATCTATCGCAGATCGCTTGTCTATTTACTCTCGGCGACATTCGAACGAATGATGCCTGACTATGAATTAATGGTAGATCATTCCATTCATTCAGGCGGCTTGTTTTGCAGAATCAAAGGACCAGAACTGCAGGATCCGAAGGGATTTTATAAAATGCTTAAGACGGAAATGCAGGCAACTATCGACGCAAATTTACCCATTTTGCGGGTAAAGCTGACGATTGAAGAAGCTCAAGCCCTTTTTACATCGAAACATCAACAGGAAAAAGCCGATTTATTGAAATATCGGAAAAAAGATTACTTGACAGCCTATAAGTTGGGGGATTTCGTTGATTATCATTACGGGTACATGGTCCCTTCGACAGGTTATCTGAAGGTTTTCGGAATTGAACCGGCGGGCAGACCCAATGAATTTTTCCTGCGTTATCCCAGCGATGGTAAATCAAATGTGATTCAAAAATTGGATGAATCCTCGAAGATGATGTCTGAATTTCGTCGATATGGGGATTGGTTGCAACGGCTTGGGATTGACTCGATCGCGTCTCTGAATCAAGCTATCGAAAGTGACCGAATTCAGGAAGTGATTTTGGTCAGCGAAGCTCTGCATGATCAAAAGTTTGTTCAAATTGCGAGAGACATCGTCGAGCGTAAAAATGAAGTCAAGGTGGTCTTGATTGCGGGACCATCTTCCTCCGGAAAAACCACATTTTCCAAGAGGTTATCGATCGAACTATTAGCTTTGGGAATCTCACCGATTCCGATCGAAATGGATGATTTTTTTGTCGATCGGGAACGAAGCCCACGGACTCCCAATGGAGATTATGACTTTGAATCGATTGATAATTTAAATTTGGATTTGATGGATCGTTGTACCGACCGTTTAATTGCCGGCGAGGAGGTACAATTGCCTCGTTTTGACTTTTTTGACGGGAAGAGTAAACCCGGGAAAATCTTAAAAATGAAGAAAGATCAATTATTGATCTTTGAAGGAATTCACGGACTCAATCCGAAACTGTTACCGGGAATATCCCCCGAAAAAAAATATCGGATTTTTGTATCGCCCCTGACACAATTAAATGTGGATCGATATAATCGGGTCTCGACGGTAGATACCCGCCTGATCCGCCGGGTGGTGAGAGATTATCGAGATCGCGGCTACAGCGCTCAAGAAACGATCGCACGGTGGGAATCCGTCCGTGAAGGCGAAGAAAAGTATATTATCCCGCACCAACGTTTGGCAGATGAATATTGCAATACCTCGTTGGTTTATGAATTATCCGCTCTGAAACCGATGGCCGAGACCGCTTTAAGACAGGTGCAGTGGGGATCCTGGGAATATATCGAGGCAAAACGTTTGCTCTCATTCCTTGAATGGGTTTTGCCTTTACCCGATGGGTTAGTCCCGGCGAATTCTATTCTGGCGGAATTCATCGGCGGATCCAATTTGAAGAATTTTACCGTCTGGTAATCAAAACAAAAAGGGAACAAAAAGTATTATTAAGATTCTTTTTGTTCCCTTTTGTCGTATTTATAACTTAGGGTAACGACTGATAACCGTTGCTTGACTCGGAATTACCGTTCGATCTCCCGGTTGAAGTGAGCTCGGATCTTTCAATTCCAATTTTTCGCTGTTTTGGTAAATGAAGATGGAAGTTCCTTCTTGTTTATAGGCGCTTTCGACNNTTGCCATTCCGATAATCCAGCCATCCTTATCCACCGAACAACTGGTGACACGACCGATAACCCTTCCCTTCGAATCCAAAACCGGATCATTGGTATGTGCCATTCGAACGGCTTTTTCATTGAATTTGAAGCGCACGATTTCCTGCTTTTGTTCTTTTACATGTTTCAGATAAGCGTTACGCCCGATAAACCAAGGTTTATAGGTTTTTACAAAATGGGAAAAACCCGCTTCATTGACGTGGTAATTCATCGGGCCGGCCAATTCATGCCCGTAAAGCGGTAAACCGGCTTCGATTCGCAAGGAATCACGAGCGCCCAATCCGCAAGGCATTAAACCATCGGGTTTACCGGCTTCAAGCAGCTTGTTCCAAAGTTCGGGAAGCTTTGCCGGATGAACAAAAAGTTCATAAGAAATTTTTTCTCCCGTATAACCAGTGCGCGCAATGTAGAGATCAAATCCGGCTAAGTTAACATGGGTGACATGACCTTTTTCCAGTTTGTCGATTTTTTTCCGATCTTCCGGAGTGGCATCGAGCGCGGCTAAAATCCGTTTGGAAGCCTGGCCTTGTAAAGCTAAATCCACGCGCATTCTTTTCCCCGCTTCCGGACTGCGAAGATTTTCCAATATGCTGTTTCGGCCGAATGCCCTTGAGAGCGGGGATTCACGATCAATTAATATTTCATCATTATGAACGGCATTCAACCAAGCCCAATCTTTGTCATCATTCGATGCGTTGACCACAACCAAATATTTCTGCGGTTCGATCGCATAGACGATGAGATCATCGATTACATTCGCATCCAAATCCAAGAAATGGGTATAGCAAGTATCTCCGACTTCCAATGCTGAAATGTCATTTCCGCAAACGCTGTCCAGAAAGGCGCAGGCGTCTTTTCCCGAAACCTGATAAACACCCATATGCGACACATCAAATAATCCGGCGGCATTTCGAACCGCTTGATGTTCTTCTTTGATCGAGGTGTACCAAAGTGGCATATCCCAACCAGCGAAAGGCATCATTTTCGCGCCTAAAGCGATATGAATATCATGAAGCGGCGTGAGTTTCGACGGTTGGGTCTCTTTATTTTCATAGACGGAAAAATCAAATTCGGGTAAACCGATTCCCTCTTTGCGCTTTTTCCCGATCGCATAAGGTTTTTCGAATTCACTGATCACGCTTTCACTGCCCTTGATTCCGATCGTCTCATTAATAAATACAGGACCCGGAAGTTTCATTCTCAAATCATCATCGAAGCGAATAAAACCATCCGAAAGATCCCGCAACCAAGCGGCAACCGCATTAATCTTCTCCGACGGACAACCGAATTGATATCCATCTTCTCTCAGCATCAAACAACCGTTAATGAGCTCACCGTTGACAGAGATCACCGCATCCTGACATTCATTCAGCGACAGCGATTCGGCATCATTTTGAAAGGCGAAATTGACAAATTCCTGACTTTTGTCGCCGCTGATCAACAGATATGAGGTTCCTTGCTCTGACAGAAACGAATCATCGATGTAATAGAAATGGGGATAGCCGAATTCGTCGGAATCGGTAAACTTATTGTGCTTTTCACATAAGCGTCGAACGCGAGTTTTACAGGATTCGAAAACGTCGAAATCGATTTTAGCCCTTTGAAGCAATCCTTTTGCTCCCGGCATCGAATAGGGGTGAATCGCTAAAAGCAGATCGGCAATAATATCAGCCACCTGAGCGGATTCTTCTTCCTTCAAACCGATTTGAGTAATACAGGATGTTCCCATGCGGATGCCGCTGGCGCGAAGTGCAGATTTGTCTCCGGGGATCGTATTCCGATTCAAAACAATACCCNNTTAAACAATCCCCGCATTGTCTAAGATACGAGCCGCCATATCACCGGATAGAGTGGTACCGTCCTCCCCTTTAATGCATTTGCAATCCACTAAAAGCATATGGCTGTTTGAGCCCTGGTAAGCCACTTTGATTCCGCGAGATTGCAATTGTTTAATAATAGCTTGGGTATTATTCAGAATTTGTTGCTGGTAAACCTTGAATTCCGGTGTGGCGGCGATTTTGAAATTCGTCGCCAACGCGGCAAAGACCTGAGTATGAGGTCCTCCCTGTTCTCCCGGGAAAACCGCCTTATCAATTCGTTTGGAAAGTTCGGGGTCAGTGGTTAAGATCACGGCAGCGCGCGGTCCGNNGGGAAAACCGCCTTATCAATCCGTTTGGAAAGTTCAGGGTTGGTGGTTAAGATCACGGCACCGCGCGGTCCGGTTAAAGTCTTATGAGAGGTGAAGGTAATGACATCCGCATATCCGACCGGTGAAGCGACGACACCCGCGGCGACCAATCCGGCGATATGGGCAATGTCGGCCATCAGTATAGCTCCGACGCTGTCGCATATTTTTCGATACCGTTCCCAGTCGGGGATATAAGGATAAGAAGTGTATCCCGCAATGACCATTCGCGGTTTATGTTCCGATGCCAACCGTTGCATTTCGTCATAGTCCAATAATTGAGTTTCGGGATTGACTGTGTAGTGAACAATGTTGTAGAGCATGCCGGAGCGATTGACCGGGCTGCCGTGAGAAAGATGTCCGCCGTGAAGCAAATCCATTGCCAAAACCGTATCGCCGGGATTAATTAAATGGTAGACCGCATTGTTTGCCGGAGCGCCGGACAGCGGCTGAACATTGACTTGTATCTCATCGGCACTTATGCGATCATTCGCAAAAAGTTCCGCGCATCTGCGTCGGGCAAGTGATTCCAGAATATCAATATATTCGACACCTTTGTAATACCGTGGATCAGAGTTTCTGCGATAATCACCTAATCTTGCCTTGTAATCCAGGATCTCATTTTCAGTCAGAGAACGCATTTCTTCGGGCGGATAACCTTCGGCGTAAACATTTTGGAAAACGGAACCGAGAGAATCCCTGACAGCTTGCGGAGCAAACGATTCACTGGGAATCATTATTAGTTTTCTTTTTTGCCTTTCAGCTTCAAGTTTTGTTAATCGGGCTATCGCGCTGTCAATGTCGGTGAGGTCACCGTTAAAAAAATAATTTTCCATGGATAATGCCTCCCCAAAGGATCCGTTGTGATGGAATTGTTAAAGATGGTTTAATTTTACCGTTATTTCTCGGCACATCTTTCGAATTCTTATAATTATGATTCTCGAAAAACTGCCTTCGAGAATCGTCTACTGCAAATTCAAGGACATATTGAACCGTTCTTCTCATATGAAGCGGAAAATCGATTCAAGCTTTTTCTTTTTCGGATTCGTTTATTCTGTCGTTAATCCACTGCAAAATGATGTCAAAGATTTCTTCTTTATAAGGCTCGTTATGCAGTTCATGGTAGCCGCCTTCGATGGGTTTATAAGTACCGTTTTGGTTGAGATGAGCTGCAAATTGCGCGGTTGCTTTCGGATCTACCAACTTGTCATCGGTACCTTGAAGTAATAACAAAGGAACGGGGAATTTGTCGGCGGATTTCAGAATTTCATTGCCTTTATCGATCAAATCGACAGCCAATTTAAAAGAGACTTTGTCATGGACCAATGGGTCGTTTTGGTACAGCTCGACAATTTTCTTGTCATGTGTTAATCCGTCAAGTGCCAGTCCGTTCGAAATAGTCATATTCGGGAACGTTTTTGAGAGAAATCTGGCCATCGCAGTCATGAAACCCGAGGTGGGATTTGCCAGCCCGATTGCGGGAGCGGTTGCGATCACACCTGCCAAGTTTTCTGGATAGCGATAGGCATATGATAAAACAATTGCGCCTCCCATAGAATGTCCATAGAGAAAAACAGGAATTGCCGGTTCTTTTCGGATCAATTCCGCTTTTATTTCATTGATAATTCTCCATGTTTGGTCGTAAGTCATCGCTCCGCGTTTCCCTTCGCTTCTCCCGTGTCCGATTTGATCGAAGGTATAGACGGCAATATGATGGTCAGCGAAAAAGGCGGTGACATGATCATATCGAGCGCAATGTTCTCCGATACCGTGAACTAAGATGATATTTGCAATTGGGGGATTGTCGGGAAGAATCCACTTCGTATAGATGTTCTTTTGGTCAAATTTTCGATTTGCTTCATGGATGACAGCCATTTTATGCCTCCTGGATATTTCTGAGTTTTTCTATAATAAAAGTATAGCGAAGAAATCTTGTTTTAACAAGTTTCCAAAGGGAGGAGTTTGGAAAATGGGGAA
>DCTP01000113.1:0-234 GCA_002329625.1 Leptolinea sp. UBA1437 | reverse complement strand
CCCTCTCAAGGTCCTTCACAAAATCGAGATACTTGAAAGACGGGGAACGATTTTTGGCAAGCCGCAAAGAGAGAGGGGTGAGAGGGCTTCCCTCTCAAGTTCCTTCAAAAGACTTGGACCGATTGAAAGATGGGGAACGATCTTCGGCAAGCCGGAAAAGAGAGAGGGGTGAGAGGGCTTCCTTCTCAAGTTCCTTCACAAAATCGAGATACTTGAAAGATGGGGAACGATTTT
>DCTP01000089.1:5991-6170 GCA_002329625.1 Leptolinea sp. UBA1437 | reverse complement strand
GGTATGAACAACCGCCTTCGGAAATCCGGTCGACCCCGAGGTAAAGACAATAAACGCCGGATCGGTTTCGTTGGCCGGATAAAGCGGAAAAAAGTCATTGGTTGTGCTTTCCCGATGAAACAAAGCAATTCGAGTGTCCGGTAAACCGGAGGGTTCTTCGAGCAGAATTATTTTTTTCA
>DCTP01000089.1:5567-5920 GCA_002329625.1 Leptolinea sp. UBA1437 | reverse complement strand
CATTTTAAAGCAGCCCAAAAGAAATACCAAATTTCGATAGAACTCTCAAGAAAGATAAAAACATGGTGTCCAGGACGGCAACCCAGTTGTGTCAGATATATTGCCCGATTGTTGCTTTCGTTTTCGAGCATACGCCAGGTTATCGGTGTCATATTCAGATGACTATCTACCCAGCGAATTGCCGTCGTATCCGGATTTTTTTCTGAAAGTGTTCGTTCATAAAGAGAGAGAATTGTTTCCATAGTTCGCTTCTTTTTGAATTAATTTATCGATTTAATCCCTTTCCAGTAATTGGACAAAAATGTCGGATATAAATTCATAGGTGCGGGATAATCGATCTGCAGTTATTGTAA
>DCTP01000089.1:0-5504 GCA_002329625.1 Leptolinea sp. UBA1437 | reverse complement strand
GGACGCCGTCCCCTACAAAATATTCGGCATGTTTCGCAAGGAAGCCGTCCCATCGAGCCGGTTTTCCCTCGCCCTCGGGGCGAGGGTCAGGGTAAGGGAATAAAATTAACGTTCCATTTTTTTAAACCGGGACGTCGAGGACGCCGTCCCCTACAGAAGAATCGGAGCAGGATGTCAAGGACGCCGTCCCTTACAAAATATTCGGCGTGCTTCGCAAGGACATCATCCCCTACAAGTATATTAAGCATTTTTCAATCAACCTCCGCATAATCGGAAGAATCGAACCGACAAATCCAGAGCTTTTGGACATTTTCGATAGAAAATTCCAAAATCCGCATCGTTTTTCGAACACCCCTCTTCACTCGGTTTTAAAGAATCCCTTTATAATGATAAAGAGCAATGAAAAATGACAAAATTAAGCATTCGGTTCTTCCTTATTTTCATAATTTGTTCCGTTGCCATTTTTTCCAATTGGGATAACGTTTTTGCAGAACAATATGATGTGGATACCGGATTTCGGACCGAAAAAGATGGGTTCGGTTTTGAGAATTACGGAAATGTCGGTTGCCTGGATAAAGCATGTCAGCAGACATTCCCGATTGAAAATTTGACAGCCGTTGAAATGCGTCGATTATTTGGCGATCGCGTTTGTCGAAAGATTCAAACCGACGGCAACTGTGAACTTTATAAAGTTGCGGAACTCTGGATGAATAAAGTCAATCGGTCCATGTCCGACGGACATTGTGAAGGAATGGCTGTCCTGAGCACATTGTTCTATGCCGGTGTATTGGATCCCAATATTTTTGGCAGCCATTCGGTTAACCAATTAACTTTAGCCGGGAATACATTGTTACAAAGAGAAATCGCTTATTGGTTTGCAACCCAATGGTTTATGGATGATTACATGATTGAAAAAGATCCGGTCTCACAATTAAAAATTCTTATTTCAGCCTATAAAGAAAATCCGCGATTATTGATTCCGATCGCAATCTATCAAAGAAACTATAGCAAGGGTCATACTGTGCTCGCCTATGCGATCGAAGATAAAGGGAATGGAATTTATTGGCTGGAAGTATATGATAGCAATTACCCGAATCAGGAAAAGCATATGATTATCGACGTCTCGGATAATTCATGGACCTATACAACCCTTTCTTTCCCGGACCGGTCGGAGATTATCTATGAAGGGATCGGTAATTCCAATCCTTTTCAATTAGCCCCCATCAATTCACGACTCAAACAATATGTCTGTGATTTTTGTCCGATCGTTTCATCCGCACAAATCGCCCGACCCGAGCCTGGATACAATCGTTTAACGGTTGATTCGGGAATAAATGTTTATATTGAAAATCCGGAAGGGCAAAAAACGGGATATGACTGGAAGGCCGGTAAAACGTATGCGGAGATTCCCGATTTGGAGATCAGCCGGACAATGCGTCAGACTTCAGCTCAATTACCGGTAAATCTCCCTTATTATCTGTGGCTGAATGCCCCCGATCTGCATAGTTGGGCAACGTTTGATGTCAGCTTTACTTCAAAAGGAACCATTCTCTATTTACAAAATGTATTGGAATCTTATGAGTATCCGAATATCATTTACAAGCCGGGAGATTCCAAACAGGAGGGGAATTCCGATACCGAGACTTTCGAGGTGGTGGCTTTCCCGGACCGTTTACCGACTGTTCAATTCGTGATCAGTAATGAACAGGGAGAATGTCGTTTTGATTTGAATATTTTATTTAAAGGGATGGTCGACCCCAATTTGAAAGTTGATATTCAAATTTTTCATAATCCCAAAGCAGGTCGATTTGGGATCAATATTTATCCGGCAAAAGATGCCGAAACGGAACAGTATCTGCAAACTACTTTTACGATCAGCGGCGATTTTTATCTTTACACAGATCAAGACGAAAAACATATTGCTATCAATGATGAAACGCCTATCGAAATGCGGGTAAACGGGAACATTTCCATCGATTACCAAGCTTGNNAACGGGACGTTTTTCATAAACGGTGATTTAGACGGAGATTCAATCGTTGAAATCGCCAAAGAGTTTCAATAAATCGCGAATATTTCTGACAGAATATTATCCGGAATATTTGCATATCTCATTCTCGGTCTGAGCGAAACCGCTGATGAAACATCTAAAATGAAGGAATATGTATTAGAGAAATATCAGAGATCGTCCGGACGACAAAACATGTCGTAAAATTAAACGAAAATTGATAATTTGATATAATAGAATGCGTATTGGATTTTTTTATCGCCTATGTTGATTTAAAAATACAAAAAAGATAAAAGGATAAATTAATTTCAATACGATTGAATGATCGAGGTTTGAAAATGCCAATTTATTCTTATCAATGTGATAATTGTGATTATGAGTTTGATATCTTCCAACATTTTTCGGACGAAACTTTAACAGAATGTCCGAAATGTCATAAAAATACCTTGCGGAAGCTTTATACACCAGTAGGAATTGTGTTTAAGGGATCGGGGTTTTACGCTACCGATCACCGTTCACCATCCGGAATGATGCCTTCACCGCACGAACATGAAGCGAAAGAAAGCTCCGGATCCGAATCCGCCGAAACGGAAGGTTCGAAATCCGTTGAAAGCTCTCAATCGGTTGAAAAATCGAAATCGGAATCACACGTGAGCAAAACGAAAGAAAAAGCGGAAGTCAAAAGAGGATAATCCGAGGAAGCTGAGATCGAAAAAAAGCTTCCGGGTGTCAGGTGAAAAAGATGGCAAAGAAAATAACAAAGCAGGAAAAAGCAGTACAGGAAAAAAATCGGCAGAATGCCGCAAAGAAGAAGCGCAACAGAACGATGAGCATCTTAGGGATTGTGATTGCTGTTCTGTTGATTTTCTCGATGATCATAACGACGATTCGATTTTAGCTTCTGAGCATTATCAATCCGAATTGATAAACCTCATTCGATTTTGAATGAGGTTTTTGTGGTTAAATTTTTGAGATACCGGAGGAATCCATAGAATATAAAGGTTTTTTGAGAGGGGTGATAGGATGGAATCAACAGGAACGAATTTTTTGGAATCAGATCGCTTTTTTGAGGAGTTTCAAAAAGCAGTGGCTTATCGCCGAGAATGGGTTTTATCCGATCCCCTTCGGTGCTGTCGACTGTTTAATGGATTCTATGAGGGGAATCCGGCTTTCAGCCTTGATTTATTTGCAGCTACACTGGTAATTCAATCTTATTCCGAAGGAACTGTTTCGCCCGAAAATTGGCTGGCTTTCATCCAAAAAGCGGTGAATCCGATGATTCCTGAAATAAAAAACGTCCTACTGAAAGAACATTTTTCTGACGATATCGAAAAAAGAAATGGTACGATTTTGTCAGGCGGACCTTTGGATGAGCGAATTCGGGAATGGGGTGTGGAATATGCGATCGATTTACAATTGAACAGAGACAGCGGGTTTTATTTGGATAACGCATTATTGCGGAAATGGTTAATCGATCATTGCGAAGGGAAACGGGTTTTGAATACGTTCGCTTATACCGGAAGCCTTGGGATGGCAGCTTTAGCCGGCGGAGCAATTCGCATCGTTCAAACGGATCTGAATGAGAAATTTCTTAATCAATTTCATAAGACAGCCGAGATCAACGGAGTATCCGCCGAAAGATATAAAAACATAGTCGGTGATTTTTTCAAAATTATGGCTCTTATGAGAAAGGAAGAGCAACTTTTTGATATCGTAATTTTGGATCCGCCATTCTATTCAAAAACACGAAATGGCATCGTTGATTTACAAAGGAATTTTATCAACCTTATTAACAAGATTCGCCCTTTAGTTGCGGATGAAGGTAAGATCATCGCTATCAACAATGCACTTTATGTTTCGGGCTCAGAGATGATGGATCGGCTGGAAGAAGCTTTTGATGACGGGTATATCCAAATCGATGAGAGAATCCCGGTACCGGAATCTTTTTATGGCGGAGATTTATCCCGGGCAAAATTGCCTGCGGATCCTTATCCTTTCAATCACCCGACGAAAATAGTTACCTTGAATGTCAAACGAAAGGATGGCAAAAGATAAAAGGAGTGCTTATGCGGAAAAGAAAATTTCGGAATTTTTCTGTTTTTACGATTCTGCTTTTCAGCATCTTCTTTCTGGCCGGTTGCAAAGTTCAAGTTTATGACCTTCAACCGGTTATCGCGACCGATACACCGGTACTTTCCGCAGCGAAAGAAAGCCAAACACCCGTCATGCGAAATACTCCCGGACCTCTTCCGGCCGAAACCAACACCCCGCCGATCCATATCGCTCCGACGCGAATCAGTGAAAGTGTTCCGATCGAGATATTCGAATTAGTGATGATCAACGGAGGGAGCGGGTGGGGAATCGGCAAGGTTGCGAACGGCCAAGATAAGATCGTAGTGAAAACAACCAACGGCGGCGCAAACTGGAAGAATGTATCTTCTTCTCAAGCGGTTTATGAGAATGCCGGTAAAAATAAAGAGATATCAGCCTGGTTCTTGGATTCAAATCAGGCCTGGGTGGTTTATTGGGACAATGAAAATTGGTCTTCGGGCAATCAGATTCCTGTATGGAGAACGACCGACAGCGGCGGAAACTGGGAAAAATCTATTCTACCGACGGAAGGATATTCCCTCCAATATTTTAAGGATGTGCAAATCCGTTTTATTGATTCACAAATAGGTTGGGTTTTCGCTAAAATGGGGAAAACCGAAGAACGGGAATATATCGGATTATTCACTACCCATGATGGCGGGAAAAGTTGGAATCTGATGGTGTCGCCGGATTCCATAAATTTACCTTCCAAAGGTGGGAAAAACGGAGCTGTATTCCGCAATGCGACAGAAGGATGGATCAGCGGCAGCAATGCCAAGGATGATCCCGGCAGTTTATTATGGCACAGTGCTGACGGCGGTAACACATGGGAAAAGCAGGTTTTACCTCAATATCTTGCCGAAGGCGTTCCATCGGATCTGTTAAGCAATCGTCAATATTCGTGCAGCTTGACGCCGCCGAAATTTGTGGATTATCTTTATCAGTATGCCTGGATGAAAATGGTCTGTCAGGGAGGTGAGCTGGCCGAGCCTCTGGGGCTGCTTTATTGGACCTATGACGGTGGAAATTCCTGGCGGGTTTATCAGTTGCCCACAGCAGAGGGTTCTTTGGTATTTTTTGGGATCTATCAGGGATGGTATTCCAAACCGGCAGCACCCGGTTCAAGTTATCCCTATGAAATTTTGGGAACTTCTAATGGGGGAGAAAGCTGGAATCTCATTGCGCAGACAGCCTGGAAGAGCAGCTTGCAGTTTATTACCGCTTCCATCGGATGGGGCGTCGTCGAATATGAAGGACATTATGCTATGGTGAAAACCGGCGACGGTGGATTCACCTGGGAACAGATTTTTCCGGTTGTCGATCCGTAGATAGGGTTGTGTGGATAGGTAAAATGCAGAATAATTTATAGGAATTTTATTTTTCATCCATTGTAGGGGACAGCATCCT
>DCTP01000072.1:2429-4616 GCA_002329625.1 Leptolinea sp. UBA1437 | reverse complement strand
CGGTATAACATTTTCAGAATTTCCACCCGTTGCTGAATGGAAACGTTGATATCTTCGATTTTTTGTTCGGGGTCGACTTCCAGATGATATCTTTGTGAAAGTTCACGAATTTCTTTGTTTGCCTTTTTGAGGTCGACCGTCGGGAGAAATCCGAGCATACGATGGATCGGTTCTCGACAGAGAATAATATTTTCGGCAATGGTGTAATTATCGATTAATTTGAAATGTTGATGGACCATGCCGATTCCTAGTTCGGCAGCGGTGCGTGAGGATTCCAACGTGACTTTTTGACCACGAATATATATTTCACCGTGATCCGGTTGATATAAACCGAAAAGAATACTCATCAAAGTCGATTTTCCCGCGCCATTTTCACCGAGCAACGCATATATTTCCCCTTTTTGGATACTGACGGAAATATCATCATTAGCCACGACGCCCGGGAAAAGCTTCGTAATATGTTTCATTTCAACGATGATTTCTTTATCCATAAAAACTTACTCCATCGTTATTATTTCTCATCGATCAACCTCAAACGATATAAAGATCGGAATTTGTGCGGATGAAAAAAACTTGTCATTCCAGATCGGATTGCCCTGCCTCGGAATGACAAGTTGATCATAAATGAATCAAATCGATTGGTGAGCCGTTTCGAGTGCTATTTCCATCATTTCACGAAACGATTCTTGTCGCTCAATAGCAGATAGCCCTTCCTGTCGAAAAACATGATCGGAGATTGTCAGGATACTGAGCGCTTTCTTGTGATAATAAGCCGCCGTCATATAGAGCCCGGCGGTTTCCATTTCCACTGCCAACATCCCCATATCCCGATAACGTTCATTGGCGTCTTTTCGGGCATTTTTGAACACATCAGATGAAAAAACCGGACCGACGTGAAGATGAGCACCAATCGCTTCACCATTTTTTACCGCTTTTCTTAATAAATCAAAATCAGCGGTAGGAGCCAGAATTCCAGGGAAATCATATTGAGACGCATATGCGGAATTTGTCGAAGCCGACATGGCAATAACGATATCTCGCAATCGGATATCGTCCGCTAAGCCGCCGGCCGAACCGATACGAATAATATATTCCACTCCGTAATATTCATATAAATCCGAAGCGTATAATCCCAGAGACGGGATGCCCATGCCGCTGCCCATGACAGATATTTGTTTGCCTTTGTAAATCCCCGTATAGCCGTACATGTTGCGAAGCTGATTAAATAAATGCGGGGATTCGAAATAATTTTCCGCGACAAACTTCGCCCGGAGAGGATCTCCGGGCATCAGAACCACTTTCGCGATTTCTCCGGGTAACGCTTCGTTGCATTCGGAAGGTACGATTGTCATAAACCGTTTACCTTGCTTATTTCAAGCCCGGGAAATCTTCCGGCGTATAACCATTGAAATTCGCGGCGGGAACGATTTTTCCTTCTTTGACCAACTGGTAAACTTCAGCAAGTTTAGCCAAGGTATCGGCGGATAATTGTTGCCGACCTTCCGCNNCTAAAACTTCATTTTTACCGACAAAAGTACCGTCGGCGATCGCCTGAAGTTGTTTTGTGACGTTTGTATGCATCACCTTGAGGGTTGAGGTTAGAATCATATTGCTTCCGTCACCCTTAACACCGTCATCAAATTGATCGACATCGCAACCGATTGCATAGACACCATTAGCTTCCTTGATAGCGGTGAAAACGCCATTTCCGGACGCGCCCGCTGCAACAAATATAATATCCACACCTTTATCTATCAGCGCTTTGCCGACTACTTTACCGGTGACTTCATCCGCGAAACCACCGATATAATTACCGCCGACATTCTTTCCGGTCACATCGGTTCCAGCATAGGAGGGCAATTCCACGATTTCGGCTTTTGTACCGAATTTGGCATTCGCATAGTTAACGCCTGACTCAAACCCCCATTGATAATTCACATTGGAAGGGTATGCCAATCCGTTGACGACTGCGACTTTATTGGTCTTTGTTTCCATCGCCGCAGCAATGCCGGCAAAGAAACCGCCTTCTTCTTCTTTAAATGTCATGGAATAGACATTCGGCAATTCGACGGTGTTCCCTTCTGCATCGGTCGGTGGTGTATCGACCAGAATTAATTTGGTGTCCGGATTTTCCTGAGCGACGGTCCCGACTGCGGCAAATTGAAAGCCGGGCAGTACAATCGCATC
>DCTP01000072.1:1297-2378 GCA_002329625.1 Leptolinea sp. UBA1437 | reverse complement strand
GACGAAGTGACAATCCCGATTTTTAACGCTTTCGTTTGGGCAGCGGATCCACCAGTTACGGGGACTTCTGCTTTGGTCGGTTCGACGGCTTCCGTCGGAGCTGCGGTGGGTGCCGCGGTGGGAGGAACGGCGGTTGGTGTTTCACTAGCACAGCCCGCAAGAACAAGCATTAACGACAAGATTAAAACAACTCTGAAAATTACTTTTGAATTTTTCTGCATTTTCGATCCATCCTTTCTAATTAATAAAAGTATACTCATTATATCATGATATGAATTCTATCCGAATAAGGACGCAATGCTCTCCTCGTATGGAGCTCTGCATATCCCTTTTTCGGTTACGATTGCTGAAATTAAGGAATGATCTGTAACGTCGAACGCGGGATTATAGCATTTAACTCCCGCTGGTGCCATCGGTTCCCGATAAAATTTTGATTTAATTTCTTCCGGGTCTCGTAATTCAATTTGAATTTCACCGCCGTTTTTGCAGTTTCGATCAATCGTCGAAGTCGGTCCCAATACATAAAAAGGGATTCCGTAATATTTGGCTAAAATAGCCACTCCGCTCGTTCCGATTTTATTAGCTGTATCTCCGTTTATCGCGACCCGATCACAACCAACCAAGCAGGCTTGAACCCAACCGTTTTTCATTACCAAGCTTGCCATATTGTCACAGATGAGTGTCACATCGATGCCGGCGTTATAAAGTTCGTAGCTGGTTAAGCGAGCGCCTTGTAGCAACGGCCGGGTTTCGTCAGCAAAGACGTGAAATTCCATTCCTCTTTCTTTCCCCAAAAAAATCGGACCTAAGGCTGTCCCATAGCGTGAAGTAGCCAATGGACCGGCGTTGCAATGTGTCAGAATCCCGTCTCCCTCTCGGAGCAGGGACAGACCGAATTCCGAAATGGCACGACACATGGCAATATCTTCTTCATGGATTATAATCGCTTCCTGCTTCATGAGTTCGATTATTTTTTCGCGAGGCTGATCTCGATTTTCGACTGCTGTTTGATAAACGCGATTCAAAGCCCAACTTAGATTGACCGCAGTCGGGCGGGAACTGCTCAAATACATCCTCTTTC
>DCTP01000072.1:0-1253 GCA_002329625.1 Leptolinea sp. UBA1437 | reverse complement strand
AGGCAATAGCCAGCACAAATGCCGATTGCGGGCGCTCCGCGAATCTTAAGCTGAAAAATTGCATCATACATTTCTTCGGCGGTTGATAATGTCAAATATACTGTCCGATTCGGCAGTTGGGTTTGATCAATAATAATGACGCTTTGTCCATCGTCACTCAATCGGATATTATCAATATGTGTGACTTTTTGGACCGATGACTCCATAAAAAACTCCTTTAATATTTCAATGTTAGGCGATGATATATCCACCGTCTACAACCAGCAATTGACCGTTCACATAACGCGATGCTTCCGATGCCAAGAAGATGACAGGTCCCAGTAAATCCTCCGGCTGTCCCCAACGATGAAGGGGAATACGAGAGGTAATTTCTGTGACTGCATCAGAATTCTTTCGTAAATTTGCCGTATTATCCGTAACCATAAAACCGGGTGCGATTCCGTTCACGTTTACGCCACGTCCGCCCCATTCCGCTGCGAAAGCTTTCACCAAACCGCTGACAGCATGTTTGCTTGCCACATAAGCTGAGTCGTTTGTACCCGAAATGAGGGATTGAATGGAACAGGTTGCGATGATTCTGCCATAGCCCCGGTCGAGCATGCTCTTGCCGATTTCGCGCGTCAACAAAAACAATCCTCTTACGTTGACAGCAAAAACCCGATCGAAATTATCTAGCGGATATTCTTCTGCAGCGTATAATCCGATGATTCCGGCGTTATTAACCAAAATATCCACTTTACCGTGCACAGCAATTGCTTGTTGGGCTAGTTCCGGGATTATTTCGGCTTCCGCTAAATCCGCATGGAAATAATAAAAATTTTTGCCGAGTTCCTCAATTCGTTTGCGAGTTTCAATTGGCTCTTGCAGGCTGATGCCGATGATATCAGCCCCAGCCCCCGCTAAGCCGATTGCCATCGCCTGTCCGAGCCCGCGACTGACGCCTGTGACTAACGCCACCCGTCCCGTTAAATCAAACAGCTGTTGTATGATTTCGCTCATGCTAACTCCCAATCTTCCGGAGTAAAGGCCGGAGACATAACGCATGCGACCAAAACAAATTCGTTAGTGGCCGGCTTTGCTGTCTGCCATGTATACGATTGGATCGTCAGAAATTGCGTACCCTCCGAATTGCCAAAAGGCGTTAAAAAAAATGATCGATCCTTTATGGGATGTTCCCGAATTCCTCCCAGTGTGATTTCCAATGTACCGCCGCATAGCCAAAGCCAGGTTTCCTGTGACTTCAGACGATGCCA
>DCTP01000043.1:2366-5348 GCA_002329625.1 Leptolinea sp. UBA1437 | reverse complement strand
ACCCCGCCGATTTCATTGGAAGTGTCGACAATGACGACCCGTTTCCTTTCCGCCAATACTCTGGCCGCTTCCCGTAACATGGTCGTCTTCCCGATCCCGGGTTTCCCCAAAATCAGAATACTTTTGCCCGAATCCACAAAATCCTGAATGATTTCGAGCGTCCCGAATACCGCACGGCCCACTCGGCAGGTCAATCCGATGATTTTCCCTTTCCGGTTGCGAACCGCCGAAATCCGATGCAGCGTCCGTTCCATTCCGGCTCGGTTGTCCAAATCGAAATCGCCGATTTGGGAAATAATCGTCTCTAAATCTTCAAAGCCGACCTCCTTTTCGGAAAGCTGAATCTCATCATCCGTATAGCGAGCCAAGGGCGGACGTCCTACATCAAAAACCACTTCTACCAATTCAGATAGATTTCCGATACTTTCGATCTTTTCTCCGATCTCCTCGGGGAAAATCGCCACTAACGCGTGGATATCATCTAAATTATTTTCGTACTGCTTCATTTTTCCTTTTTATTCATCTGAAAATTTGCCGGTCCGACCGGTTGAAGATAACCGTTTTCCAATTGGATCGCAGGTTTTTCTTCAACCACTTTCGCGGCAAGATTTTTTACAAAAACTGTCTGGCGACATACCAGATTAAAATTTTCCTCATTAAACGGATCGTTTGCCCAAGCCTGAAAACCCGGGATCATCACATAAACCTCCTGATCCGTCGTATGGTTGATTTGTTTTGCGAGGCTTAACATTAACTTTGCCGGATTCTCGACCCCCGGATTGAAAATAGGCTCCAAATAGACCCGATTTCCGCTTTGAGCGGTCGCCTTTGCCGTCGCTTGGATCATACCATCTTTTTTAAGCGCATAGATATTTTCCTGATTCCAATTCGAACCCAACTGGCGAATCAGCGGTGTAATCTGCGATTCGTAGAACAGATCGTATTCATCAAAAGGCGTAACGCTCACGGATTGCCAATTTTCTCCGTCCGAATTTAATTCTCCTTTATAACACCAAACCGTCTGTTTGGAATAAACGCTGAATCCAATCTGACGGAATGAACCGGTTACCCATTGCCCTTCATCCAAAACCACCGCACAAGACTGCATTCCGGCTTTTCCCGCCTTGGTCACCAGAAATTCCAACAACTCCAACAGGTTCGAGTTATTGGAATGTTTCCCGGCAATCAACCATGAAAACCAAGCCGTATTTTTCTTCATATCGAAACTGATCTGCCCGCCCCAATAATAGGTCAGATAAGGCCCGCGCGCAACGGCAATCGATTCGCTTGAAAGCAAATTGAGAGAATCCAAAAAACAGGTTGTCAACGAAAACTGGTTATTCGTAAAACGGGTTCTGTTTGAAAGACAATAATATTTGTTCTCCGTTTCAAGGAAAAACTTCATATCATAAAGTCGAAATGTTCTTACCTGAGCCACTACAATCCGAAAATCCCTCTCAATCCCGCCGTTTAAGGATTCCGAAAACCACCACAATCCCTATTCCGATGAGAATCAAAACAATGCCGATGATCGCCAACAACGGCGATTTCTTGGTCTGCTGTTGGGTCGCCGCAGCCGAATTTTCAAATGCGGCTTGTTTTTGCGCACCGAAATTGACCTGAGTCGTATCACCCGCTTTGATCGTAATGGGGTAATTCATATTGGTCGTCGGGTTATACTCCTTCGGCGGAGCGACGCTGATGTTATAGTCCCCTTCCGGCACCTCCGGAAAACACAACAGATCCAATCCGGTCGTCAAACCGGTGAAGGACTCCGTTCCCCCTCGTTTCGTAACGCTAACGGCTCCGCCAGCGATTCCGGTTTCGGTCTCCTCCGCAGTGGCGTTCCCGTTCTTATCTTCGAACAGATAGATACAGAGTTGTGCCGACCCGTCATAAGGCGTCGGCGTCGGTAAAATTTCGGTCGGCGTCGGCGAAGGACCCGCTGTCGGTGTGGGGGTCAAGACTCTGCCCAAAAGGATCTTCGTTCCGGCAATCAGCGTGCAATTCACATCCAAATTATTCAGCGAGCGAATCGTTTCGACATCCACACCCATCTTCAGTGAAATACTGAGACAGGTATCCAAGTCGGACACTGTATAAAAAATATTGCCGTCAAAATCGGGCGTCGGCGACGCCAAAGCCTGATAAGCAAAAGCTGGCTGTTCGAAGATTAACAACAACCCCAAAATTCCCAACGGAATGCACAGCATCCAAGGAAACAAAAATAATTTTTCCCTTATTCTATTCACGATTCAAATTATATCATTTGACGCTTTCTTTCCATTTTTGGGCATTCAGAATCATGGCACCGGACGCCCGCCGGTTTTCCGGGCTGTCCGCACCCATTAATTGCGCCATTTCGCGCAGACTTTCTTCCGGCTGCAACTGTTTAACCACTGTACGAGTTCTGCCATCGGAAAGTTGCTTGGAAACATGAAAATGAGCATCGTAATAAGCCGCAAGCTGGGGCAGATGGGTAATGCATAATATCTGATGATTGCGGGAAAGCAGCCATAGTTTTTCCCCGACAATCGAACCGACCCGCCCGCCGATTCCCTGGTCGATTTCATCGAAAATCATCGACGGGATCGAATCCGCTTCGGCCAACGTATTTTTCAACGCCAACATCAGTCGCGAAGTCTCCCCGCCGGATGCGATCTTCGCCAACGGTTTCAATCCTTCGCCCGGGTTCGGCGCAATCAGAAATTCAACCTGATCAAAGCCGTTCTCATCATAAGCCAATGATCTGCCGTGCCGATCTCGGAGTCCGTTTTCAACCGCCGTTTGCGTAAATCGGATCTCAAACTGTGCCGATTCCATTCGCAGCTCATGCAGCTCCTTTTCCACGCTCTCGCTCACTTTCCGAGAAGCTTCATGCCGGCGGTCGGAAAGCTCCTGCGCCAATTCGGATAACAGGTTGATCACCGAAGTTTCCTGCCGGATCAAATCTTCCGTTTGATCCGAAATATTTTCAAGCCC
>DCTP01000043.1:291-2207 GCA_002329625.1 Leptolinea sp. UBA1437 | reverse complement strand
CTTAAATTATCCATCGATTTGGATAAATAACCCAGTAATTCGAAAATTCCCGGATATTCTTCCGATCTTCCTTCCAGTTGCTCCATGGCTTTTTGAGTCAGTTGGCTGAGATTCTCGGCATTCGCCAGCCGATCCCGATCTTTCTTCAGCGTTTCTTCTTCCGATTCATTGATTTTTGCCGAGCGAATCTCATTGATGTGAAAGGACAACATATCTTTTTTTCGCAGCAATTCTTCGTCATTCATGCGAATCTCAGTCAATCGGGAATGAATTTTCTGCAATTTTTTAAATTCCACCTGGTATTTCTTCAGCAATTCCTGATTTCCGGCAAAGCGATCCAGCAAGACGATATGATTGGAAGGATTCAGCAGTGACAGATGATCGGATTGACCGTGAATATCTACCAGCAGCCGGCCGATTTCCCGCAGCAGATTAACGTTCACACTGCTGCCGTTGACCCGTGCCGAGCTGCGGCCGCCGGCCCGAATATCGCGGCTCAAGAGGATCTGATCGCCGTCCGAATCTTCGGGCAAATCTTCTCTCTTCAGTATTTCCCGAATCGCCTCCCGATTCTCGTCCGGCCGGAAAACCGCTTCGACAATCGCCCGATCCGTCCCTTCACGGATAAAAGTCGGATCGGTCTTCCCGCCGACAACCGTTGAAACGGCATCCAAAATAATCGATTTACCGGCGCCGGTCTCACCCGTGAAGATATTCAAACCTTCCTTCAGAGAAAGTTCCAGCTCATCGATAATCGCAAAATTTCGGATATATAATTCGGTCAACATTTCAGCGTCTGCGAATGGCAAAACCGCGCATATTCGTTAATATGGTCGTACATAACAAGGCAATGTACAAAATTCCCCAGCCGACGGACAGGGTATATCCCATCAAACCGGCGTAATTTCCGATGAATATCATCCGGAAAAGCCCCAAGATATATCGCAGAATCGGAACCGCTCCGCCGATTCCAGCCGCGATTGCCGTCAATTTATTCAGATCCGCCGCTCGGCGTTTTTGAGTAACCGCCCGGACGGCTTTTGCGATCAGATTCCCCAACAACAATCCCAGAATGATCGCCGTCAGCATGGAATAAAAATTAAAAAAATACAANNGATACGGCGGTGTTGAATTTTTTCTGCTGCTCTTTGACACATTCCTTACAGCGATATCCGGTCGGTGTGGAGACCGCGCAATCCATGCAAATAGGCCGCCCGCATTGATTACAACAAATCAATGTCTCCCGATTTGGATGCTTGTAACAGGTTTTAATTTCGCTTATTTCATCACTCATATCGTTGTCTTTCGATTGGTGCTCGGATTTCGCTGCATATATTGAATAAAATTCGAGTAGAAAAATCCCTTTCCTTCCAAGCGCACATAACGCGCTGAAAATTCGGATGCGGAGACTGAAATCGTATCCGATTCATCAATCAGCTCGCCATCCTGTCCGTCCGGTGAAAAAATCGTTTCATGTTCGGAAGACGATCGAATTTCCACCACATCGTTTTCGTCGAGAACAATTCCGCGCTCCAGGCACAAATGGGGTGCCACGGGGATTACCAGAATATTTCGCAATTCCGGTTCCATAATCGGTCCTCCGGCTGCCATGGCGTATGCGGTGGACCCCGTCGCGGTGGAAACGATCAGCCCGTCCGCGACATAATCCGTCAAATAATTTTCATTAATGCGGACGTTGATATGAATCGGACGCAATTTGGAACCGTGACCGATCACCGCATCATTCAGCACTTCCCATCGGGTTCGTTCGTTATTCTTTCGAACCAGCTCGACATGCAGCATCATCCGTTTTTCGATCCGCCAATCCCCGTTCATTAGAGCCGGAAGTTTTTCCCGCCATTGATTTTTGGCGATTTCCATCATAAAACCGAAACTGCCCATATTGATCCCGCAGA
>DCTP01000043.1:0-279 GCA_002329625.1 Leptolinea sp. UBA1437 | reverse complement strand
TCAAAGGGGCGGCGTTCAAGGCTTTCTCGGAACGCTTCATCGTAAAGGGACCAACCTTCCGCGACAGCCTGTCCGTGAAAACGGGTATTGATTTCTTCGATAATCTTCTTGGCTTCTTCTTCGGCGGCAGCCAGATGAGGGTGCCAGGTCACACCGATTCGTTCGGGTTTTTTTGTCGTTTGATTCATCTTCGGCTCACAATTTTTCATCACAAATCGATCGGTATCCGCAACCCCCGCAGCGGAATGAATCGCAATGAGAACGATGAACTTCTTCGAG
>DCTP01000068.1:2501-8030 GCA_002329625.1 Leptolinea sp. UBA1437 | reverse complement strand
ACCAGTAGATTCGATGACGATATCAACGCCTAAATCTTTCCAGGGAAGGGCTCCGGGATCTTTTTCGGCAAAAACCTTAATGGTCTTGCCGTTAATGACCAGATCGTTACCTACAACATCAACGGATCCGTCAAATTTTCCATAGGTTGAATCATATTTGAAAAGATGTGCATTGGTTTTTGTATCAAAAAGATCATTAATAGCTACTACTTCCAATTCATCCGAATAATTATCGATGAATGATTTGAGAACCTGTCGGCCAATTCGTCCAAAACCATTAATACCTACCTGAACTTTCATTGATTCCTCCAAAATTGCATAAAAGATTAAAATTTATTTAATGAGCCACTAATATTCCGTGGAACCTAATTCTTTATAAGCTTTTAAAAGAGCTTCCGCAACTTTATTTGAGTCGTGTCTCCAAGGATATGCTTTATCGATAAGATCATCTTGAAAGACACGATATTCTCTTAAAATTGACTCCTCAATTTTAACCCAGGAAATATTTTTGGATTCTGCTGCCTCGTGATAATTATTACAAACTACACCGTCAATCTTAACGTCCGGAATTGCATTATGGATGACTTTAACATGATCATAACAGGTGAAATTAGTCGTTTCGCCGGGTTGAGTTGAAACATTGCATACATAAATAATCTTTCCGTGGCTTGCTTTTAATGCCTGGGCAATACCGTTAACTCTTAAATTCGGAAGGACACTTGTATAAAGGCTGCCGGGGCCCAATGCGATTAAATCCGCAGCTAATAATGCTTTAATGGCTTCCGGATTGGCGATTACATTTTTCGGTTCAATTTCGAGGTTGCGAATCGTGCCGTTTTTTTCTGTGATATTGGATTCTCCGAAAACTCGAATGCACTCTTTTTTTCCGTTGTTTTCAATTTCAACATCCGCAACAAGGTTGACATCTTCCAATGTAGAGGGAGTAACTTTCCCGTGAATCGCAAGAATCCTGGTTAATTCTTGAATTCCCAGTTCAAAACTTCCGGTAATGTTTGCCAAAGCGGTCAAAAGTAAATTTCCTAAGTTATGACCTCCTACACTCGTCTCCGATGAAAATCGATATTGGAGGACTTGGGACAAAAACTCTTCATCATCCGATAGAGCGGCGAGGCAGTTTCGAATATCACCGGGAGGAAGAACACCCAGATCTCGCCTGAGAGCGCCGGAAGAACCTCCGTCATCCGAGACGGTAACAACCGCGGTAATATTTTCTGAAATCCTTTTTAACCCACGGAGAATGGTTGACAGACCATGTCCACCTCCGATTACAACTATCTTCGTGTCATGGTCCATTTTTGGATATTTATCGAACTGATTATGATCTTCCATTGGTCCAAATAATAGCATTCAAAAGATCGAATGTAAAGACCTGATAAACACATCCCCATTTATTCATAAATATATTCCTAAATTCGGGAAAGATCATTGAAAAGAAAATAAAGATTCGATGAGAAGTTTATTTTAGAATCCATTTTCGCGATTATCCCTATCCGGAACGCAAATTGCCGGATCTGACCTGATATAATAACAAAAAAAGTCGAGGTTTTTATGAACGTGAATAGTTATAAATATGATGATGAATATGATCAATATACAGATCCATATAATTGCGATTTGGAAATGGTAATTGAAGAGGCTGAAGGATATCAAGTTATAACAACTTATAATGCTGAAGGTGTCATTGTAGATGTTCAAGCTCATTCCGCAGAAGAAAGTGCGGAAAAATCATCGGCTGAAAAACTAGCGGAAATGATTGATCATACGCTATTAAAAGCGGATGCGACACCGGATCAAATTATGACTTTGTGCAAAGAGGCGCGAGAAAATCATTTTGCCTCCGTTTGTGTCAATTCTTGTTGGACCAGATTATGTGCTGAGATCTTAAGAGGCAGCGGAGTGAAAGTATGTTCGGTTGTCGGATTTCCTCTCGGTGCTATGATTCCGGAAGCAAAAGCATTCGAAACGGAATGCGCTTTAGAAAACGGCGCATCGGAAATCGATATGGTGATAAATATCGGCGCTTTGAAAGGACGGGACCTGCGTTTGGTTTCAAAGGATATTCAAGGTGTTGTTGAAATCGCACATCAATCCGGAGCCATCGTAAAAGTGATTATCGAAACTTGCCTTTTAACCGAAGAAGAAAAAATCATTGCTTGCTTAATTTGTAAAACCGCTAACGCTGATTTTGTAAAGACTTCGACCGGTTTTTCGACGGGAGGCGCAAAAGTCGAAGATATAGAATTGATGCGTCGTGTAGTCGGTGATGAAATGGGCGTCAAAGCTGCCGGCGGAATTCATACCAGAGAAGAAGCGGAAAAAATGATTGCAGCCGGTGCGACACGTATCGGAGCAAGCTCGGGAGTAAAAATTATCCATGAATGAATCGTCTGAAAAACTTTATTATGGAAATATCGAATATGACGGCATTAAATTGCATTATGCCAGGACAAGTTTAGGGCTTCCTCCGGTTGTATTTTTACACGGGATGACGGATAACGGCTCTATTTGGGGACAATTAGCCGCCGCCTTATATCAGAAATATGATATCTTTCTTCCAGATGCCCGCGGGCATGGTCTTTCANNAGCTTTCACAAGGAGGAGATATTGAATATTCGCTAACCGCAATGACCGATGATGCGGCGAATTTTATTCGATTGCTGGAATTGGATCGGCCGGTTGTGATCGGTCACTCGATGGGTGCATCTGTTGCCGGGAATCTTGCGGCGGAATATCCGAATTTGGTGAGAGCGATTATATTAATCGATCCGACATGGTATGAAGCAGAATATTTAACTGCCGAATTTGCGAGACAAGTTATTAACGAATTTGAAAAAGCATATGAAGAATATCATCAATTATCGGGAATCGAGATGATTGAATATGCAAAACGGCATCATCCGAATTGGTCGGAATCTGATATTTTGCCTTGGGCAAAATCAAAGCAGCAATATGATCGCAGAATAATCGCGATGATTCCGACATTGGGAGAAAATTGGCCTCAGATTACCTCAAGAATAAATATTCCCGCTTTACTAATGACCGGTGATCCGCAAAAAGGTTCTATTGTTTCACAAAAAGTATCAGAAGAACTTTTAATGGAACATTCTAATTGGGAATTGACTTATTTTGAAGATGCCGGTCATAATATACAACGCGATCAATTTGAAAAATCTAGAGAAGCGATCGTTAAGTATTTAGCTGAAATATACTCATAAGGCAAATATAAGCAGATGTGCGGTCGATTTTCACTTATGGTTCAGTTGAGCGATTTACAGCTTGAATTTGGGCTTAAGGTTATTCCTTCGTCTTATACACCTTCAGATAATATCTCACCTGGAAGTAATATACCAGTTATAACGAATCAAAATCCCGACACCTTGGATTATTTTTATTGGGGATTGGTTCCATCTTGGGCGANNGAAAGATATTTCTATTGCCAGAAATACGTTTAATGCGCGAGCGGAGACGCTGTCGGAAAAACCATCTTTTAAAAATGCGTTCAAGAGAAGACGTTGCATAATCCCTGCGACCGGCTATTATGAATGGAAAAAAACCGAGATGGGAAAGATTCCGTATTTATTTACCATAAAGGAATTATCGATTATTTCATTCGCGGGGTTGTGGGAATATTGGATGGACGCAAACGGAAATGAAATATATTCTACAACGATTATCACTTGTCCCGCAAATGAATATGCCGCCGCTTTTCATGATCGAATGCCGGTCATTCTGAAACGGGATCAAAGAAAAATATGGCTCGGCGAAAGTNNGCTCTGTTCGGATCCGAACAGAGCTTTCTGTTGAGTTTTGATTAAAAACATCAGACAACGATATTGATTAATTTTTTTGGAACCATGATGATTTTTTGTACCGGTTTATCTCCCATGGCTGCTTGAACCGCTTGCCTTTTGAATGCGAGCTCTTTTGCTTCTTCTTCAGAGTAATCTGAAGGTAAAGTAATCCGATCCCGTAATTTTCCATTGACCTGGACAACAAGGGTTATTTCCTCTTCTTTAGCAGCTTCCTCATCCATTTTCGGCCATTTCTGTAAATGGATTGAATCCGAATGTCCGAGTAAGTGCCAGATTTCTTCGGTGATATGGGGGACAACCGGTGCAGCCATTTTCAAATAGAGATCAACCGACTCATTCCATTCATTTGTTCCCCATGCTCCGGCTTGTTTCGCTTTGGAGATTTCGTTTAATAGTTCCATTAAACTTGAGACAATTGTATTAAATTGGAATTCTTCAAAATCTCCGGTTACCGATCGCAATGTTTGATATGTTTTTCTGCGAAGTTTCTTCAAAACTTCCGGATCGATTTCGGAAAATTTTTCTTCCGGCTCAAGAAACATAGACCACATTCTTCGAAGCCAGCGATAAGATCCTTCGATTCCGGAACTGTTCCATGGTGCACCAAGTTCCCAGCGGGCAAAAAACATTAAATATGCCCGAACCGTATCTGCGCCATAAGTGGCAACGAGCTTATCTGGGTCAACCACATTTCCGCGACTTTTTGACATTTTTTCATTGTCTTCACCTAAAACACTCCCTTGATTTCGGAGCTTGAGCATCGGTTCATCCCCTTTGGTGATGCCCATATCACGGCAGGCTTTATGGAAGAAGCGCGTATAAATCAAATGCATGGTTGCATGCTCGATTCCGCCTGTGTATACGTCAACCGGCATCCAATAATCATATTCTTTCTGATCAAAAGGCCATGTTGGATAATACGGACTGAGGTAACCCAGATGATACCAACTGGAACACATAAAGGTATCCATCGTGTCGGTATCCCGTTCAGCTTTCCCACCGCAAACAGGACAGGTGGTATATTTCCATGTGGGGTGAAGCTTTAGTGGGCTTTCTCCGGTAGGTTTCCATTCGACATCGTCGGGTAATAATNNTCCATTCGACATCGTCGGGCAATAAAACAGGGAGCTGATCTTCGGGTACCGGAACCACGCCACATTTTGGACAATGGATCATCGGAATGGGTGCTCCCCAATAACGCTGACGTGAAATTAGCCAATCACGCAGCCGATAAGTAACGGTCTTATGTCCCAAGTGATTTTTTTCGAGCCAATCGATGACGCGGTCAAATGCTTCCTCACCGGAAACGCCTGTCATCTCTCCAGAATTGATTAATCTACCATGAGCGGGAACGGCTTCTTTCATTGTCTCGCCGTCCAGAGGAGCCATATCATCCGGTTGAACGACAGCTATCACTTTTAAACCAAATTTCCGCGCGAACTCAAAATCGCGTTGATCATNNGCGGGACCCGCCATAATCGCGCCCGTTCCGTAGCCCATTAATACATAATCGGCAACCCAAATCGGAATTCTGGCTCCGTTTACCGGATTGATTGCATATGATCCGGTAAAAACACCGGTTTTTTCTCTGTCAACTGATTCTCGCTGTATATCCGATTGCTTTTTTGCTTGTTCGATATATGCTTTGACACTTTCAGCTTGTTCCGGTTTGGTTAATTTGTCGACCAAAGGATGC